>CAKSVK010000233.1 GCA_934502905.1 uncultured Chitinophagaceae bacterium | reverse complement strand
GCCTGATACTGAAAGTAAACCGATACCTTTTATAACCTCTCTGCGTTTCATGACTCTTTTTTATTGTTTTCAATCAGAGGATGCAATCGCATAACCAACGCATCCCCTGATCCTGATATATCATTATACGTATGCGATACAATCCATCTCTACGAGAGAATCGCCCGGAACACCTCCTTTAGCAACGGCTACAGTAGTACGAACAGGAGGTTTTTTACCAAAACGTCCCTTATACACTTCATTCATAGCTTTGTAGTCTGCAATATCATTGAGGTATACATTTACTTTCAGCACTTTTTCCATAGAAGATCCGGCTTTCTTCAATTCCTTTTCAAGCTCCTGCAATACAATCTCGGTATGTGCTTTTATCTCAAAAGGCTCTGTATGTGCACCCTTACCGGCAATAAATATCATGTTGCCCAATTTGGTTGAACCAGAGAAAAGCGGAACATCCTGAAATTCTGTAATATTGTTCACTTCTTTTTCCGGAGCCGCATCCACAATGCCCTTTGCATTTGCCGCAACACCTATACCCATAAACGCAGTAGCGGATGCCAATAATTTCCTGATAACTGATCTTCTTTCTGTTTTCATTTTTATAGTATTTAGTGATGATTATATAATATAGCTTACTTCAACCATTCCGTTCCTGATCTGTTGCCGTACCAAGCGTATTCACCTCCGGTGAAAAAGTTCAAATCTTCGCAGGATCCTCTACCAGCAGGTATCCCCACCGACCGGAAAATTTATTTGAAGCGAAAACCTGAACGTCCCTCACCGAATATATACAAGTTATGCAATTATCTTTTCGCTTAAGCACCGGCACTCAAAAATACAGGCAAATGATCTTCCTGTATCCTATGTCACTTTTAGAAACTCTTCCTTAAACCGTTTGGCTACTATTTTCTCCTCTCCCTGCCGCAGCATAAATACGGTGGTATTGATCCCCCCGTCTTTATTGGCCACCACTTCAATAGAAGGCGTTCCTGCCCGGAGCCTTTCCATAAAATCCGCGTTGGTTATCTTTATCTTGGCCGGATCCCAAACTACCTGCAGTGTGGGAGTATGGTTGGCAATAGGCGGAACAACGATCTCTGTTTTTATACCATCTATATCTTTAATGGTATTGTTGATCCAGTTGATCCTGTCTTCCCATACTTTCCATTCTTTATCATGATCCATTTTTACATATTTCTCCAGCGCTACATACATCCCGAATATTTCTTCCTTGTTCACTTTCATCCCCCTGCCGATAGTTGTTCCGTTGGGTGAACAGTTCAGCCTGGCCGCTTCAATGATCGCTTTCTTCCCCATAAGTAATCCCGTACTCTGGGGACCGCGTATGGCCTTACCTCCTGAGATGGCTACAAAATCGTATCCCATATCGTTAAACTTCCAGAGATTGGAAACGGGCGGCACATCTGCGGCAATATCAATAGTGGCGGGTATGCCATGCTTCCGAGCAAGCCGCAGCCATTCTTCGGCGTTGATCTTTCCGCTCAGCGCATTACAGTTCATAAAATGCATGGCGGCAGTTTTCCCGTTTATTGCCCGCTCCACATCTTCCACTGTTTCTACGGGTATCAATGTAACCCCGGTATTATACAGCGCCTGCTCGTAGCCAAGATAATGCCCCTTCTGCATGATCACTTCTGACTTCATACCGGAAGCTTCCAGGTTTTGCGGCAGTTGTTTGATTTTGTTCTTATCTGTTCCGGTAAGGATCCCCGCGAGTCCCAGCGTCATTGCTGCAAAAGCGCCGGAGGTCACCATCGCCCCCTCTGCATGTACCAGTGTGGCAATCTTTGCTCCCACTTTATCGTGTACCTCATTGAGCATACAAAACTCTTTCGACGTTTCCGTGATCGCTTCTATTACCTCATCATGCATTAAGGATGCGCTCATGGCAGTGTAGGTACCGGCCGCATTTATAAAGCTGCGGATACCCAGCTCCTTTATCAGGTTTCGCCTGGCTTTACCAGGTGAGCCTGCATAAGCGGCTTTACCGGAAAAAATGGTACCCAGGAAAGTGCCGCCCAGCGGAAGCAGTCCGAACGCTCTTACAATTGCTCTGCGTTTCATAACGATATACTGTTTTCAGTTATTAATCAGTTGATCTTCTACAGCGGGTATATTTCAAATTTTCATTCCGGACTACCGGTCGGTGAGACACCGACCGGTAGCGGACGCTACAGGCAGGTGTCACCACACGCTGCGAAAATTTGAACTTTCCTCACCATAGGTAAATATCCCCTCTACGGCTTGTCCCACCAAACCCTGGTTAAAAGATTATCTTCGTTCAACTCGGCAAATCCCTGTCTTTGCAAAGCCTCCAGGTAATTCGCCTGGTTGGTCAGGTTCTCTGAGTTGGGCAGGGAAAACCTCCTGAACATTTTACCCCCGGTCACATTTCCCGGATAATTTACCTGCATTAATACGGGGTAACCTGTCCTTCTCCAGTTTGCAAAAATCTCATAATCATTTCCAAATAAGGTGATCCATTTCTGTACGGATATCTGTTCCAACTGATGATCGAAGCTATCACCGGTCTTATAGGGATTCTGTTGCAGGTAAGCTTCGATCTGCCCATCAGTCACGGTATTGGTATTGGTCAGCACCGCCGGAAATAAAGACCATTGCTTCATGCCCGCTGCAACGCCTTTATTATAAAGGGATGCTGCAGATTCGCCGGAATACCACCCTCTTAAAGCAGCCTCCGCCAGCAGGAGATAGGTTTCCGAAGCGCTGAAAAGAATGATCGGCGCTGCCAGGTTCAGCACTAAAGGTGATGGCTCAGAATAAGTATCAAAGTCAAGCGGCTTTGTATTCAGGCTGCCGCTGACCATTCCCCGCTGTACTGCAAAAGAAGTATCCGCCGTATAAGTGGTTGCTCCCGGTGAAGTGGGTACCCACACCACAGAAATGATCGCCAGTCGCGGATCCCTGGTGCCCTTAAGATGATCGATAAAGGTAGCGGCATATTTTCCGCCTTCCACATTATCGCCGCCGGGGCTGATATAGTTCCCGTTCCTCAGATCCAGCACCTGCGGATTCTGGCTGTTGGGCGCATCGGCATAATCTATTTTCGCCAGGTCGCCGTTACCGTTCATTACGCCGCCGGCGATCGCTTTTTCTACCCATTGCCTGGCAAGATCAGGATCCACATTTGATAAACGCATGCCTAAACGTAACATCAAAGAATAAGCGAATTTTTTCCACTTGTCCAGGTCTCCCCTGTACAAAATATCCGCAGACCCAAAACCCGGTTTTGACGGATCTAATGCACCAGCCGCCTCGTCCAGCTCTTTGAACATATTCAGGTAAATATCTTTTTGCGTATCATATTTCGGCGTCAGGTTATCCTTTCCCTGCAGCGCTTCCGAATAGGGAACATCGCCCGCTATATCGGTGAGCTGGTGATAAGCATATACTTTCAGGATACGCACCAGCGACCTTTTATTGATATCATCCGCTCCCTGCACAGCAGGCTCCAGTTGCAGCAGCCTGTTCAATTTAGTGGTATAAAAACCGGTAAAGTCTGCTATAGTATTGTTGAAGCTGTAATATTTATCTCCTATCGCAGGCACTTCCTTGTAGGTTGAAAAATATTGTACTCCCTGCGCCATCACCGAATAGCTGAAAGCAGGCATGGCTAAAACCGCTCCTGTAAAAACCAGGTCGGGTTCAATTTTAGATGTCTTATTAGGATCTGTATTGAGATCTGTAAGATCTTTGTTACTACACGACGCCAGCGGCAACATGAAAAGTAACAGATATGCATATGATGATTTGATGGTATACCGTTTCATGACTGTTTGATTCGATCGTTAATAATTAGAATTTAATACTCAGGTTCAATCCTATCTCACGTGTTCTCGGCTCTCCGGTACCCGCGGTTCCGGTGGCGTTGCCAACAGTTTGTCCAAATTCAGGATCCAAACCTGCTTCTCTGACCCTTTTATCCCTGTACAGTATCAGCAGGTTCCGGGATACCAGCGCAATGGATGCCGATTGCAATTTCACGAACCTGACATTGTTTACCGGCAGACTGTAACTGAACACCAGGCTGCGCAGCTTAACGAAATCTGTCTTGAACACATTTACACTTCCCGAATAGTTGTTGCCACGGTTGTTATAATACGTATCCAAAAGCTCAACATCCCAGAATTTGGTATACGGGTTTCCATCCTGGTCCACGCCGCTCAACTCCAGGCCATTCTCTCTTCCCGGCAACGTTTCTTTGGTTAAACCAAACCTGGAAGCATATTGCCAGAGATTGCTATACCCTACAGCCCCGAACTTTGCATCTACCAGCACATTCAGTGAAAAACGCTTATACCTGAATTCGTTGGTCAATCCCATCAGGTATGGCGGGTTTGCCACGCCCAGGTTTTGCCGTACACTGGCTTCATACCCGCTTGTTGCATTATAAACCTGCTGTCCTTTTGCATCCTTCAGGAATACAAGTCCCTGCAGGGTTGCATACGGCAGCCCTACCTGGGAAATAACATCTACCCCGCCTATGCCGGAACCTACGGTAAGCG
>CAKSVK010000232.1 GCA_934502905.1 uncultured Chitinophagaceae bacterium | reverse complement strand
GTATGGATGAGCTGCTGAAGATCATCGGGGAGCCGGCGATGGAGCATATCGGCGGACTTAGCGCCATCATCATTTTCTCTGCTGTATTCTATGGTGTATTTGCTTCTTTCCGCGAACAGGTTTGTACTGTTGTTTGTCCTTACGGAAGGTTGCAGGGGGTGTTGCTGGACAAAAACTCCATGATCGTAGCTTATGACTACAAGAGGGGCGAACCTCGTGGAAAATTCAAAAAGGTAAAAGAGGAAGAGGCGCCGCCCCTGGGAGATTGTATCGATTGTTACCAATGCGTGAAAGTTTGCCCGACGGGTATTGATATCCGTAACGGAACACAAATGGAATGCGTAGGTTGTACTTCCTGTATTGACGCCTGCAACCATATGATGGATGCGGTAGGCAGACCGAGAGGATTGATACGATATGCATCTGAAACAGGCATTGCCGAAGGTAAAAAGCTCCAGTACACAGGTAGAATGAAATTTTACACCATCCTGCTGGTTGTGCTGACTGGGTTACTGACTGCCCTGTTGTTATCAAGAAAAGACGTGGACGGAACGATCATCCGGGCAGGGGGGATGCTGTACCAGGAAAGAGGTACTGATAGTGTTTCAAACCTGTATACCTTACAGACGATCAATAAAAGCATCAAAGACCTGGATTTGCGTTTGAAGCTGGAAGAAGTGCCGGGTGAGATCTTTGAGGTATCGGGTAAAGGTATTCATATACCCAGGGAAGGACAGGGAAAGAATTCATTCTTTATTGTATTGCCGAGAAATGCTATCGATAAACGTAAGCTGAAGGTTAAGGTGGGGCTGTATGACGGGGATAAAAAAATAACAACGCTGAGCACCAATTTTATGGGGCCGATAGGAAAATAAATAAAACGTTTTATATGAACTGGGGACATAAATTACTGATCGCCATCCTGGCTTTTATAGGGTTCATGGCATTTATGGTATACAAGTGTTTCACTACTGAATTTCAGCTGGTGGAAAAGGAATATTATAAAGCCGAGCTGCAATATCAGAAGGTGCTGGATGCTGCGGAAAGGGCTGGCCGGCTTACCTCACAGGCAACGATCCACCGTGAGGGTGACAGGATCATCCTTCGTTTGCCGGAGGAAATGAAAAACCAGTCTGTGAGCGGCTCTATATGGTTTTACTGCGCTTACGAAGCCGGCATGGACAAAAAGATATCCCTGAATACCGATACAGAAGGCGTGCAGGTGCTGGATGCTGCCGGCTTTACACCGGGCAACTACACGGTAAAGATCGAATGGAGCAGTAACAACCAGGATTATTATAAAGAAACAGAACTGACTATTTAGCTATGTGGATGATTGTAACCGGTGGATTTGTTCTGGGCTTTGCGGGCAGCCTTCACTGTATAGGAATGTGTGGTCCGCTGGCTTTGGCTTTGCCTGTTAATCATCTTTCTCCTGTACGCAAAATTATATCTGTTTTACTGTATCAGGCAGGGCGGGTAATTACGTATACCCTGCTGGGATTGATCTTCGGTCTGGCAGGACGTATGGTATATATAAGCGGTTTTCAACAGTCGTTTTCTATCGGAATAGGTGTGCTGATACTGGTATCCCTGCTGTATTATTATTACAGCAGGAGCAGGTTTCAACCGGCATTTATCCGGCAATTTAATGGTAAGGTGCAGCATTGGATCGTGCGCATATTACAATCTCCTCAAAAATCTTTTTCTTTCCTGCTGCTGGGTATGGCCAATGGCTTGCTCCCCTGCGGAATGGTTTATATGGGAATAGCTGCGGCACTAACAAGCTCGGGTATAGGTAACAGCATGTTATTTATGGCCATGTTCGGCGCGGGAACCATGCCTGCCATGGTCGCAGTCAGCTATTTCGGCTCAACGGCGGGAATAACCCTGCGCAGGCGAGTGCAGAAAGCTACCCCTGTTATTATGGGTATCATGGCGCTCATCCTGATATTAAGAGGGATGAACCTGGGTATACCTTATCTCAGCCCCTTATTGCCTGCATCCCCGGATGATGCTATTCATTGTCATCATTAATCGCTGAACCCCAAAATCTATTTCTTAATAAACGCCACCTCGGTTTGTAAATTTATGAGTTGTATGCCATCTGCTGGGCGGACAGCTTAATCACAAAACAACCATGACTTCCAAAAGTTTGATATTTTACTTGTCGATACTTCTAATCGGCTCATTTTTATATTTATCAGTAATCTTTTCTTATGGGCTTTCTGCACCGTTTCATGTTCTCGTAATTTGGCTCATGTATGACAGATTTTTATCTACACTAAAATCAGACCTTAATATCAGCAAAGCTGCAATTGTGTTTATTCCACCCGTTGTACAGAATCTCCTGTTTTTTATTTATTTTATTTCGACAGGTGACCTGACTTTTGCTTCCATAGGTGACTTATACTTTTCGTGGATTGGATGTGTATTAATTTTTGTAACGGTTGTGGAATTATTTCTTCTGCGAAAAATGTATTCAGGATTTGTGCGAAAGCATGGTGCAATATGAAACCGGGATGCAGGCGTACGAGATGTGCATTTGTTATGTCAGCGGACATCCGCCCGGACAAACCATTCCACGGGGGGCAGTCAAGGATAACTAAATTAGGCAATGGAATTAACAATGAACTTTATATCTTTATTGCCTCCTGCTTTAAGCAATCCTATATGAAACAAACAGACGACTTTTCAGTAAATGGTTTTGCGACAATTGACAATATCTATACATCAGAGGAAATTGAGAAGATATTAGAGCAAATAAGTCTTGCAAATTCGGATAAAGAAACATTTAGAAAGTCATCAGACCTTTTTGCTATCAGGCAATTTTTAAAAGAAGTCCCGGCAGCGATTGACACCATCTTCAATGAAAATTTGAAACCTGTTTTGAAACAGGTTTTAGGTGACAAATACTTTGTTGTTAAAAGTATTTATTTTGACAAACCTCAAACTTCAAATTGGTACGTTCCCTATCACCAGGACCTTACAATTTCCGTTGACAGGAAAATTTTGTTGAACGGGTTTGAGTTTTGGACGACAAAACACAATCAATTTGCTGTTCAACCGCCGCTGGATGTTTTACAAAAAATTGTGACAGTTCGTATTCATCTTGACGATACAAATGAAAGTAACGGTGCATTAAAAGTTGTTCCCCAATCTCATTCAAAAGGTATTTACAGACCGGAAGCAATCGACTGGACAGTTGAAAGAGAAGTTAGCTGCAACGTTTTCAAAGGAGGTATTATGCTAATGAAGCCGCTGCTTTTACATAGTTCGGGCAGAACAACAGACAATCGGCAAAGACGGGTAATACACATCGAGTTTTCAAATCAGGAGTTGCCAGAAGAACTTAATTGGGCAGAACGGATAAACCTAAATTGACAAAGCCTAACGTTCAACATAGGGACAAGTTAGTTCGATGGGGAAAACCAAAGTAGATTGAGATTAATTTTGACTTTAAACGTCATATAACATTTTATCACTAAAAGCTGAGCTGAACGCCTTTGATTAGATTTTAGCGCTAAAAGTTGATTCTTCGTCCATACATTACTCGTTCTCTATACTGGTAGGTGTCTCATCCCCGGCAAAAATAAGTTGATCGTCATCTTATCTGTGAAAAATCTACACCCTATGAACATACACTAAAGGAGAAAATAGATGGATCTAAAGGGCGTATATTTCACAAACACAACCATTTAATTTGTGGGTGATTGTTAGAAATGAAAGCAAAAAGCAGACCGCCCATAATAATCTCCTGCGAATGTTACCCATACCTAAAAAATATTTGATATTACCAAAGAACATCTTACCTTGGACTACGCTTTTAATCCTTCGATCTTTTGACTGCCTGCCACTACCCGAACCCATATTCAAAAATGTTAGTGGCTTTAAAAACATACGCCGGTACTATCTGGGTGTTTTGTATTTATTTGAATTTACAGGAAACTTGGGAAATGGAGCATGTGATTGGAAGCGGTGAAGCTGTATACGGGTTACCGTGTAGAAACACTTATAAGCGTTTATGCGCAGATATGAAAAGCTGTATTGGCGTAATAACCACTTTTTTAGTGAATAATAAACTATTGAAAGCCAAAACTCGTTTTTTGATAACCTCTACGCAGGTTTCGTAAATTTATAAGTTGTACGCAATAATTTATCACCAAAATGAACTTAACCGATCTTACAGAAAAATTATTATCCGCAGAAGCCATTAAATCACTCCATTTTGAAAATTGCGTTAAACATGAATTACAAAATCTAAAATGGGCCAATATTCATTCGCCCTACTTTGAGGATCCTTCTTCAAGAAAGTTAAGAGAACTTGACATTATAAGCAGAATGTATTTTGAAAAAGAGATAAAAAAGGATATCAAAATAATTTCTGACATTGTCCTAATGATAGAGGTTAAAACCAATTCAAACTACCATATTATATGTGATGGAGCAATTGATAAAAATCATAGACCAAAAGAAAATAATCATCAAATATGGTTTGGATATGATAGTTATATGAGAAATAAGAAGATAATTGAGATATTAAAG
>CAKSVK010000231.1 GCA_934502905.1 uncultured Chitinophagaceae bacterium | reverse complement strand
TTACTACACTGCAGCATGCCGGCGAATATTGCGGCGGATACGTGGTATCAGGACTGATCCGTTTCCTGCTGTCGGATGATGAAAAGGCCACGCTGGCAAGAAAAACGACCCTGTACAAGATCATCCCCATGATGAACCCCGATGGTATCTTTCATGGCATCACCAGATTCAATGGCAACTTTGAAGACCTGAACCAGGAATGGGATGACGATTTTACTGATACGCTTCACCTTCCGGTGGAACCTGAAGTTGCCTGCGTAAAAAAATGGATACGCGACTGGAAAAACGAAGGGAATACCATTGACCTGGGGCTTGATATTCACAGCCAGGGCCAACAAGGCGCCATGAACCTGCTGCACACGCCTAAAAATGTACTGGCAGATTTTACACCTTTTCTTAATAAATACTGGCCGGTAGAATATGTTCCCGTGGAATTTTCAGGATCACTGAACGATTGCCTGGTGAAAGAATTCAGTATTCCTTCAGGCACTTTCGAGATCCCGCAGTCCAGGATTAAAGGGGAAGCGTACCTGACGATAGATAACTATCATCATTATGGTAAGGGAATGGCGATGGGCATCACCGATTATTTTTCAAAAAGCAGATAATATATGTATAACAATACTCACAGGAAGCTTCAACCGGGTATGTTTTATAATGAGCCCAACAGTATTGCTACTATTAAACATCGTTGCGTCGCACACTTCAACATTCTGTTCTCTATTGGGCATATCAAAGGCTGCATCAAACAAATTGGGTTGTCGGCTTTATTCCTATTACTATTTTACTCCTTTTCTTTTTCGCAGGCCCTGGGCACAGACCCTGAAAAAGGCAAAGGCACCTATAAGAACCGGACTTTCTTCAACCTGGAAAGGTATTGGGATACCGCTAAAGTTTGCTCAAATCCACATAAGGGATGGAGCGTGCACTATTTCAGCAACAGCATATCTAACTATGGCAACCGGTTAGCGGCCAATGATTCCCTGCCTGATTTCCCGGGATTGAATGACATTTATTTCAGGCTGGCATGGAGCTACCTGGAACCCAAAGAAGGTGTGTATAACTGGGCAGTAATAGATACACTCGTTCAAAAATGGGTGAAGTGGGGGCACACGGTTTCCTTCCGCATCACCTGCAAGGAAACGAATATTGTATACGCCACTCCCGAATGGGTAAGGCTTGCAGGCGCCAAAGGAACATTTGTCAATCATCCCGATCTTAAAACAAAAGCCTGGGCACCGGATTACGACGATCCTGTTTTTATGCAGAAGCTGGGCAATTTTCATAAAGCATTTGCGGAACGGTACGATGGCAAGCCCTGGGTAGAATATGTGGACATCGGGAGCCTCGGCGACTGGGGAGAAGTACATACTGCCTACTCAGGATGGAAGGATATTCCTACTGCTATTATAAAAGCTCATATTGACCTGCATAAACGCTGGTATACAAAAACCACCCTTATCATCAGCGACGACGCAATAGGACAACGTGATACAGACGATGGATCTGATTATGTAATATTTGATTATGCATTGAAAAACGGCATCGGCTTCAGGGATGACAGCGGAAATGTGGAGTGGTATAAAAATCTTGGTTTTGGACCATCCTGTATCCGCACGCCGGAACTTTTCTCCGCCACTTATAAAAAGATCCCTGTTGTACTGGAATCGGATCATTACGGAGACGTAATTGAAGGCAATATGTGGAACAATGGGGAAGGGTTGCTGAAAGCGGTCTATGAAACACATGCATCGATGGTGGGATTTCATTATTATCCCCGTGAATGGCTCCGTGAAAATTATGACTACGCAAAAAAGATAGCAAACATTGCAGGCTACTGGTATTTTCCCAAATTCGCCATGCTGCCGGATACACTTCGAAAAAACGGCACGAACAATTACCTGCGGCTGACCTGGGAAAACCATGGTGTGGCGCCGGCCTATCACCAATTCATTCTATCCGTAGCGCTGATCAACCAGGCAGATGGTAAAAGATTCGTCCAACCATTAACAGGTTCAGACTGCCGCAACTGGCTGCCCGGGGAGATCATTGCCGAGCATCACCCGCTCACCTTACAAGAAAATATGCAACCCGGCACGTATGACATTGCTATCAGCCTGCGGGATGAATGCGGCTTTCATAACAAGCCTGTTGAACTACCGCTAAAGGATAGACGCAAATTATCTGACGGGTTTTATAAAATAGGAGAAATTATTGTTCAGTAATTATTAACATCGAAGCTGTTTAAATATGAAAAAAATAGTATTGATCGCATTGCTTGGCTGGGCATATGCTGTTAACGCGCAGGAAGTTTTATTGACAAGGAACGGATCAGGTGCAGACGGCACCGAATTGCTGAGCCGCATCTGGAAAGCGTCATGGATATCCCATCCATCAGCATCTATGCTGGATTATGGTGTTTTTTTATTCAGGCGTGAGCTGCAGTTCGAAAAAGTGCCGGCACAATTTAAAGTGTATGTATCCGGCGACAACCGTTATAAATTATATGTCAATGGTGAATATATTGTCAGCGGTCCTGCAAGAGGCGATCAGCTCAACTGGAATTATGAAACGGTCGATATCGCCCCGTTTTTAAGTAAAGGAAAAAATGTTATAGCGGCGGAAGTGGTGAATTTTGGCGTAGACAGACCGCTGGCGCAGCACACTTACCAGACCGCTTTTTTGCTGCAGGCGGCAGATAATGCAGCGGATTCCCTCAACACCGGCAAGCCGGGTTGGAAAGTAACAGAGAACAAGGCGTATCGTCCCATTAAAATAAAATTCGAGACCGTCAATGGTTTTTATGCTGCCGGTCCCTGCGACAGTGTGCGGGCTGCCGACTATACCTGGGACTGGAACCTGTCAAAATATAACAGCAGCAGGTGGCCGGACCCGGTGATATCTAACATTGCCGTAGGTAAGGGATATATTTACGGGAATGCCATACACCTGGTGCCGAGACAGATACCTCTCGCTGAAAGAAAAAAAGAAAATCTCAGCGCTATTGTCAGGACGAACGCCCCGGCATACCGGCCGGCAAAGATTTCTGCCCCTCTTTCATTAAAGATCAGCAAACATACAAAGTCCTCTTTTTTGTTAGACAACAGTGTATTGACTGTTGGTCATGCCGTGCTGAAAATAAGCGGTGGCAAAGGAAGCAAAATAAAAATAACCTATGCCGAGGCGCTGCTTGACAAGCAGGGCAACAAAGGCAACAGGAACGAAATTGAAGGAAGGGAAATTAAAGGATATCATGACGTTTATATAGCGGACGGGGGAAAGGGCCGGAGCTTTGAATCCTTATGGCTTCGTACATTCAGGTATGTACAATTAGATATTGAAACCGCCGGCGAAGACCTGGTGATCGATGATTTTTACAACATGTTTATGGGTTATCCCTTTCAGCAAAATGCCGTTTTTACAACGGACAATCCGTCACTGCAAAAAATATGGGATATATCATGGCGCACTGCCAGGTTATGCGCCAATGAAACCTATATGGACTGCCCGTATTACGAGCAGTTGCAGTATATAGGCGATACAAGAATACAGGCAATGATCTCATTGTATGTTTCGGGTGACGACAGGCTGATGAAAAACGCTATCAAACAGTTTGCACAATCCATCACAGCAGAAAATATTACGCAAAGCAGGTACCCCTCCTATCTTCCGCAATTTATTCCGTCGTTCTCATTAATGTGGATCAACATGATGCATGATTACTACATGTACCGGGAAGACACGGCGTTTATTCAATCTCTCAAACAGGGAATGACATCGGTGCTGTCTTTCTTTGAAAGTAAATTATACAGCAACGGGATGGTGCACAAAGCACCCTGGTGGAATTTCACAGATTACGCAGACGATTTTCCACTCGGCATTCCCGATGGTGCGGATGAGGGTGAATCGGCTTTGATATCGCTTCAATATGTATATGCGTTACAAAATGCCGCGGAATTGTTCCGCTACCTGGGCGACACATGTTATGCCGATAAATATGCGGGAGAGGCAGAAGCTGTACAACAGGCAGTGCTTAAAAATTGTTACGATGAGCACAAACAAATGATAGCGGAAACGCCGGAGAAGAAGCGGTTCTCTATCCATACCACAGTTTTCGCAATACTGACCAATACCATCGAGGAAAGCAAACAGGCAAAAGCGCTGCAGGCTGCGCTTTCGGATAACAGTGTTATGACCTGCTCTATCTATTTCAGGTTCTATTTGTCAAGAGCCATGGAAAAAACAGGGCTGCAGGATATGTACCTGGATCATCTTGGACCCTGGTATACTATGCTGGATGAAGGGTTGACCACCTTTGCCGAATCAGAAAAAGACATCAGGTCCGACTGTCATGCATGGAGCGCCAGCCCGATGTTCGACTTCCTGCACACGGTAGCCGGCATTCAACCAGGCTCGCCACAGTTTAAAACCGTGGTGATAGCGCCTCATTTTGGAAAATTAAAATCTATAAAGGCGAAAGTGCCGCACCCGCGGGGAATAATATAATTGGATCTCAAAAGAACGGGAACAGGGGCAGTATCGGGT
>CAKSVK010000230.1 GCA_934502905.1 uncultured Chitinophagaceae bacterium | reverse complement strand
AAACGATACCGCCAAGCAGTTCCCCGGCGAGCATGTATAACAGCCCACATAGCCGCTTTCGTTTCATCCCTATTATAAGCGGGCAACTCTGTATTATCAGCCAACCGCAGGTAAGCGCTTTCAATCAGCGCTATTTCTTCTGCTGTCGCTCGTCCTTCGCGGTATTTTTTGTATAATTCTTCAGCCTGCTTTCTGTCCATAATAGCTTTGACTGACTATATAAAGGATAAGAAGCTGGTTTGTATTACGAGAAAATTAAAAAAACATTAAATAAACCGCATGCCATTGATTATCAATGAAACAATAAGTTTCAGTCAAGACGGGTTTTATTAAATAAGCTGAGGTTCGGTTTCTTCGTTTTTATAGGATGGACAGCAGGCATCCGATGAGGGCGGCAAACAGTTTGTGGAGTTTACCTAATGCGCGGCTGACCTGGACTTTTACCGTATTCTCACTGATACGAAGCTGGCTGGCAATCTCTCGGTAGCTGAGATTTTCTTTGCGGCTGAGCTCAAAAACTTCCCGCATGCGGGCGGGCATGCTGTGAATCTCCTTCTCAATAGCAGCTGCCAGCTCACGCTCGCGCAACCGGGCATCCGCAGTCCAGGTACCACTGCTGCTGACAACGGTCAATGCTGTTATATAATCGGCACGTACCTGACTGTAGTCGATAAAGTCGAATATCCGGTTACGCAGCATTTTATATAGCAATGCAGATAGCTTTCCGGCATTATCCAGGGTTTCACGTTTACTCCATAGGTTCGTAAACGTATCCTGCACCATATCCTGTGCATAACTCTGATCCTGCAAAATGCGTAGTGCATGGCGGAATAATAACTCCCAGTAGCGATCGTAGATTTCGGCGAAAGCATACTCATCCCCCGTTGTCAGTAGCGAAAAGAGTTCCTGATCGTTATATCCACTGTATAGGTTCATACTGGTGTATTTTTAGCTATCGCACACAAATGTACCAATATTTTATCAAAATGCTCATTGAAATAAACAGCTATGGGTTAACCGGATATCCATGAGCACCCTTGAAAGAATCGTGTTGCGCCACTACAGTGTAAAGCGCATTTTTATTACTTAGTTTCTTTGCTCTCCATTAAGAAGAACTCCAGAAAATCAAAAGCCTGTTTGTTTGATTCTGCGTTAGGAGAATGTGCTGGTCGGTTAGTCATTGCTACCCGATTTTTATATCCGAGTAGCTGATTAACGCCTATTGCATGGTTGAGCGGCACCCACCGTTCAGGTGGATCGGATGAGCCTCCTGAAACCAAAAAGGGCCTGGGTGCCATAAGCGCGTGTAATTCATGCAGGTCATAGCCTTCTTTCAACAACCGGGGATACAAGCCCCGTGCATTAGAACCCGTTTTGTTCCATGTACCTTCCCATGGCGGCGGGTAATAACCCAGATACCAGGGTTCCCAATAGTTAACCCCTGACCCTTTGGTATTGTCAAAAACGATTCCCGGGTCAGACCAGACCGCGCAGGCAAATTTCTCATACAGACAGGATGCAAACATAGCCCATTTGCCACCGAATGAGTGTCCCATAATGCCAATACGGGAGGAGTCAACTCCCGGGACCTTTGCCAATACTTCCCAGGCATTCGCTGCTGCGTAAGCAAGCGCTGATAACGGTTGCATGCTTACACTGTCAATAGAGGGGTAATACAGTGAGAACTCCCGACGTAAGGACGCCTCCCGCGTACCTAAAGACAATGTTACAAATCCCCGCTTTGTTAATTGTCTGGCATAGTCGCGCTCTGGTTTTCCGCCTTGCCCAATGGCCGTTTCAGGTTGATAAAACACGGTGATAACAGCAGGTTTCACAACCGGTCCTCCGTGCGGTATCAGCAAATAGCCATCTGTCCGCTCATTCGGTAGCCAATAGAATTGCACATGATGTTTGGTAAAATCTGCTTCACGAACGGTATCCAGAATTTCCAGCGATTGATTTTGCAGTATAGCGGGCCATTTTCCCATCAGGTCATGCCACCTTTCCTTAATTTCTTTCCGCCGGGCCGGCCAATCCTGGCTATTCTTAACCATTCTTCCGTCATAAAATTGCAATACAGGCCGATAGCTGCCATATTGCTGTTGGAAAGCGGCGGGCGGAGAAAAATGAGGACGAATGGCCTGCCATAAGCTATCTGCAGGCGAGACCTGGGCAGACGCGCTTATCCACATCAGCATTGCAGCCTGAAGGCAAAGTATAAACCGGTCTGTTCGTCGCCGCAGATTCATATTGCTATCCCAATTCGATTTAAACCCATTGCTGAATTTTTCCTGTTTCTGCCGATTGATTTGCCAAATGAACGGTAACTGCTGCATCATAGCCTGTCTCGATATTTGAAAACGGTTTCTTTCCTGTTCGGATGCATTCGGCAAAATCCAATACGGCATATGCCGTCGGATCCAGATTCCGTTCATCCTGATTCCTGAATTCTACAGGAACCGGTTTCCCTTGTCCCCAGGAATCTGCGGTCGCCCCGGTCACTCCATCAACTGTGGTAAGTTGCTTATTGGCCCCTTCCCGGTAATAAAACGCTTTTGACTGTTGCACTTCTATCGTTGCTTTTGTTCCGAGAATACGGATGGAGTAGCCTTTATAGGCATTACTTAATATGGAGCTGAATGTTGCCTTCACTCCATTCGGATACTCACATATTGACCGGATATTGTCAAACGTTTCACGCCCGTCTTTCCAATAGTCAATACCACCAATAGCCGTAACCTTCAACGGGTGACTGTTTGTGAGCCAGTTTACAATATCAATCTGGTGAGCACAGAGTTCGGCCATCAGGCCTCCCGAATATGCCT
Source organism: uncultured Chitinophagaceae bacterium (assembly GCA_934502905.1). Classification (GTDB taxonomy): domain Bacteria; phylum Bacteroidota; class Bacteroidia; order Chitinophagales; family Chitinophagaceae; genus Agriterribacter. The sequence continues at coordinate 1,747 of CAKSVK010000230.1, read as the reverse complement.
TATACATCCGCCAGTTGAGTTGACGTTCCAGTTTGGGGTCAGGTACCGGACGCCGCCAGTCTGCATTCCGATGATATTGGCATTCATACTGATGTACTTCACCTAACCAGCCTTTGCCGATCATTTCAGCAATTTTATGATACAGGTTGAAATAGCGGTACTGATGTCCGACCTGGAATACCAGCTTAGGATGCTGCTGCACCTTTTTAACCAGCTTTTCAGCCTCTGGAATATCATAGGTCATGGTCTTTTCCAGGTACACGTGTTTGCCATTATCCAACGCAGCAATGGCGGCGTCATAATGCAGATGCAACGGCAACGTTATAATGACAGCATCCACATTTTTATCCTGTATCAATGCCCGGTAGTCGCTGTATGATTTAGCAGCGGGCACATGCTTTAATGCATTTTTTAAATGGGGTTCGTAGGTATCACAACAAGCTGTTATCTCAATGCCCGGCAGGCTTTTTATAATAGAGATAACTCCCGTACCCCGGCTACCGGTTCCGATAACGCCTATTCGGACGGATCGTTGTTGCGCACCAAAAACAGGTAAACCTGCCGCAGAAGAGGCCAGGCCGGCAGCAGCCAGAGACCCTGTAAAAATGAAATTCCTCCTGCTTATCTGATTGTTCTGATATGAACCCTTCATGACGGTATTTATCAAATTCCTGCGCGCCTCTTGATATCGCTGATTTTAACCGGCGCACCGTTCTGACGCTTGCTTTCGTCTGCTGCTTCGATAAATGCAACGATCTCAGTTGTCTCTTCCGGTGCTACAGGAGCAATACCGGTTTCAAAGAAATTGACGATTTCATACAGCAGGGGGATATAGCCATTGTATTTTCCAATAGCAGCCTGACCCTTTTCGCCAAAGACCGTTCCGCCATAACCGGTCTTCCCGGAACGCAGCCCGCGATAAGTACCTATACGGCCATCAGCCCAGGTGCCTACGACAATATCCGTATTGGGATTATGCACCCGCACAACCGACTCACACCCTACACCCATAATTGTATAAAGGATTTCAACTCCATGAATACCGTACCACAGCAGATCCGGATGTGTCGACTCAAGGGATGCAGGACTGAAGGCGTCCGCACCTGTCAGTTTGCCCAACAGGCTGCCATCCCGCAAAGAGGCAAGATTGTCTATATACCGAAGTGATGACGATGAAAACAGCGGTGTCTTATATTTGATGGATGCATCAAATATGGCCTTGGTATCTTTCAGAGAAGCAGCGATCGGCTTATCAATGAAAAGTCTCTTACGTGCTTTCAGAACGGGCAACGCCTGTTCAAGGTGCAAGCGTCCATCGTTTGTTTCGAGCATAACGACATCTACTTTTTTGAGCAGGGCGGCGATAGAGCTGACAATTTCGACACCCATTTTCTTCATATCTTCCGTATAACCGTCAATCCGCTTGAAACTGCTTTCTATCGTTTTACTGCCAAATGGATAGGCTGCTACAACCCGGTATCCTTTCAGGGCTGCCTCCGGCTTTTCGGCATTCAGGGCCTTGGTAAATGCAATGCTATGAGATGTATCCAACCCGATGATACCTACCCTTTTGCCTTTCGGCGCAGATGTATTGCCGAACGAAAGATATGGCTGACCTAAAAATCCCAATCCCGCTCCAGCAATGGCTGCTGTTTTAATAAACTCTCTGCGGCTCTTTTGTAATTCCATTTTAATTGATATTATGTTTTGCTGTTTTATGCATGTTTATAATTAATTCTTATTGTCC
>CAKSVK010000229.1 GCA_934502905.1 uncultured Chitinophagaceae bacterium | reverse complement strand
GTATTGGGTGATACAAATTCGTGCCTCTGTGCCATTGCCGCTAAAAAACGGCACATTCCCATTTTCCATATGGAAGCCGGAAACCGCTGTTTCGACCAACGTGTTCCGGAAGAGAGTAATCGAAAAATTGTAGACCATACTGCGGACATTAATCTTACTTACAGTGATATTGCACGTGAATATTTGCTTGCCGAAGGCTTGCGCCCGGATAGAGTAATCAAGACAGGCAGCCCTATGTATGAGGTGCTGATGCAGTATCTACCCAAAATAGAAGCATCTGAAATACTTTCCCAATTGAACTTGACCAAAGGAGAGTTTTTTGTAATTTCGGCTCACAGAGAAGAAAACATTGCTTCGGAAAAAAACTTTTTTAATTTGGTAGATATCCTCAACCAAATAGCGGAAAAGTACAACTATCCGGTTATTGTGTCTACTCACCCACGTACTCGCAACATGATTGAGAAGAAAGGTGTGAAGTTTCATGAGAATGTACAGCTGATGAAACCAATGGCATTGAGCGATTACAATAAGTTACAGATGAATTCTTTTGCAGTGTTATCCGACAGTGGCACAATCTCTGAAGAGTCGTCGATACTTAACTTCAGGGCACTTAATATTCGTGAGGCACATGAGCGCCCCGAAGCAATGGAAGAGGCCTCTGTAATGATGGTGGGACTGAACCCCGAGCGTGTTATGCAGGGACTTGTGCAGCTTCAGTATCAGAAGATTGCCGATGAGCGCAACTTCCGCCCTGTTGCCGACTACAGCATGCCCAACGTGAGTGACAAGGTCGTACGCATCATCATTTCATACACTGATTACATTAAAAGAGTAGTTTGGAGTGAGTAGGAAAATATTGATACATAGTATTGTATTTAGCCCCGATGGTGTATCTACTGCATATCTTTATAACGACATTGCTTTAAAATTTAAAGCGTCTGGTTATGAAGTTGCAGTGTTAACTACTACTCCTCACTACAATGTTGTTGATAGTGAATTAAAGAAACAACCGATAAGAAAAAGAGTGTTGGGGTTATTCTATGAGAGTAATTTTAATGGGATTAAAGTAAAGCATGTTTATCAAAAGAAGTATAAAAGTACTTTACTTAGATTACTTGGATTTGTATATTGGCACATAGTATCTTTTGTTCTTGCGTTGTGCGAAAAGAAAATTGATCTGATTTTATCTCCATCCCCACCTTTGACTATAGGTTTTCTGAATGTTATTATAGCAAAACTGAAAGGTGCAAAAGTAATCTATAATGTTCAGGAAATATATCCCGACTTATTGATTGAGGAAGGTGGATTAAAGTCGGGTTTGACTATATCTTTTTTGAAGTGGATGGAAAGATTTGTTTATAACAAGTCTGATGCGGTTACTACAATTGATGAGATATTTTATAATACGATTGTTTCTCGATTTAAAGACAATTCTAAATTGCATGTAATTCCAAATTTTGTAGATACCGATATCTACAAGCCTATTGATAAATCGACATTAGAATTAAGCAAAGAGTTGTTCCCCGATACTGAATCTATAAAGGTGATGTATGCGGGAAATATTGGTTTTGCACAAGACTGGGACCCTTTGGTTGCTCTAGCAGATGAATTGAAAAATGATGCAGTAGAGTTTTTTGTAATTGGCGAAGGTGCCGAAAAGGAAAGATTATTGCAAGAGAAAGTAAACAAACAGTTAGATAAGTTGCATATTCTTCCTTATCAACCAAGAGAGTTAATGCCTTCCCTTCTTGCATATTCAGATATACAATTTATTTTTATGTCACCTCACATTGAAGGACACGGCTTCCCTTCCAAGGTTTATACAATAATGGCTTGTGCGAAGCCTTTGATTGTCATTTCCGGGAATAATACTCCTATCATAAATTTCCTAAATGATAAAGACTGCGCGTATCTACTGACAAAAAGAGATTTGCAAGTTGCTGTAGCGAAAATATCTGATATTTTGAGAAAAACCTCTTTATCTGAATTCGAACGACTGGGACAGAATGGTTATGTAAATATTGCAAACAATTATTCTAAAGAAAAAGTGATTGGCATGTATTTAGATTTAATAAAAAAAATATTGGAATAGAATGAAAATTCTTATCACCGGTGTAAACGGCTTCGTCGGTACCAATTTCAGCAAAAACTGGTTCAAGAACCATACGATATATGGACTGGATATCCATCAGCCAGACAAAGAGGGAGTGGAGCGTATTTTTAGTTGGGACGAACTTGGGAAAATCCCCCCACTAGATGCGATCGTACATCTTGCTGGGAAAGCACACGACACAAAGAATAGGAGCGAAGCACAGGTTTACTTTGATGTAAATACAGGTCTTACGCAAAAGATATTCGACTATTTCTTGCGATCGGATGCACGGACATTTATCTTCTTCAGTTCAGTGAAAGCGGCAGCAGACAGCGTACAAGGTGAGGTCCTCACGGAAGAGGTGATTCCCCACCCGATTGGCCCATACGGTGAATCGAAGATCCGGGCGGAAGAGTACATCCTTAAAGCCAGAAACCAGGATTCGAGAGCAAAAACTAAAAACATCTATATTTTAAGGCCTTGCATGATTCATGGCCCGGGCAATAAGGGCAACCTCAACTTGCTATACAGCGTAGTGAGAAAAGGTATTCCCTGGCCGTTGGGATCGTATGAGAATCTGCGTTCTTTCTGCTCCATTGATAATATTTCGTACGTAGTCGAGCAGCTGATTGTGAAAGAAAACATTGCGAGTGGTATTTACCACGTGGGGGATGATGAACCGCTCTCTACGAATGAGCTGATTGGGTTGATCAGTAAATCGGTCGGGAAAAAGTCGCGTATCTGGAAGCTCCCTAAGGGGCTGATGGATACTGCTGCAAGGGTGGGTGGTGTGTTACATCTTCCGCTTAACAAAGATAGGTTGCAGAAGCTTACGGAGAACTACGTGGTGAGCAACGATAAGATTAAGCATGCACTGGGTATCGATCGCATGCCCGTGTCGACCAAAGAGGGTATGCGAAAAACGTTGGAGAGTTTTAGGTGAAAAAGCGAGTCTCATTGTGACTTTTTATGAGGTTTGCAGAATATGTTAGTAAATTAGGCGAGTTAAATATTTCGAATATTACACATAATTCGAATATTTCGTTTATATTTGCAGTTACAACATAAAAAAATACAGTTATGGTAACGACAAATGATATAAAAAGACCTAATAAACGTGAGCGAAAATTAGCACAGGAGTCTTACACTTCTCTCATTTCCTCGATTGAACAGTTAAAATCGGACCAGGCCGAAATTGAAATTGAAGAGACCAGGGAGAGAATTATTCTTCCTGTAAAAGCATTGAATTTATTAGGCGAAATATTAAAGGCAATGAGTCAGGGTAAACCTATTTCAATAGTACCTATTGCAACGGAAGTAACAACCCAAAAAGCTTCAGAGATTTTGGGATGCTCAAGACCCTATCTCGTGAAATTACTAGAGGAGGGAAAAATTGAATATACAAAAGTAGGAAAACATCGTCGCATTAAATATGAGGATGTGATTGACTACAAAAAGAAAATGAAAGAGGAGCAAAAGAAACGGCTCATCGAGATGATGCATGCAGATGAAGATCTAGGGCTTTATGACTCATAGCGTTCGATTTACGGCAGTTCTGGATACCAATGTGATTTATCCGGTAATTATCAGAGACCTTCTTCTCTGGTTTGCCTATTATGATATGTATACTCCAAAATGGAGTAATCATATTTTTGATGAATGGAAGGACGTGATGCATAGAAAAGGAGTTTCACCAGATGAATCAGAAAAACGTACACTCAACCTGAACAATGCCTTTCCCGATGCTTTGGTGACACATTACGAAACCCTTATTGATCATCTTGAATTGCCGGATGAAAAAGATAGGCATGTATTGGCCGCAGCTATCAAAACGAATGCACATGTAATTGTTTCAAACAACATAAAGGATTTTCCGGAAGATGTTCTGGATAGATATGGCCTGAAAATTAAAACACCCGATGATTTTCTGACGGATATCATTGACTTGAATACTGAAATTGCGGTTGAGGCTTTCAAAGAGATGGTGCTTAACAAAAAAAGTCCTGAATTAGATGAATATGAAGTGTTGGACTGTTTAAGAAAAAACGGGCTGAAAGATACTGCCGACTACCTACATGCCCTTCTTTAAGTCGGGTCTACTGAATAATTGGTGTTTTCGCTGAAAATAGATATATATGACAGAGAACCACGTGGTGAACAACGGGAAAATAAAGCAAGCACTGGGCATCGACAAAGGAGGATATTCGAAAAACGCTTCATAGTTTCAGATAACAAGGGAGAATGAGTGTAATAATAATATATTTGATTGTTTTTGTTTTGCTGCTTGTAGCAGAACTTTTTTACTTCCGTATCGCGAACAAATACAATATCATCGACAAACCGAACGAACGGAGTTCGCACACACAGATTACGCTTCGTGGCGGCGGTATCATTTTTTGGATTGCAGCGGTTCTATATACCGTTTTTAATCCTTCGGCAATGTCGGCGTGGTTTTTAGTGGGAATTACACTGATAGCGGTAGTCAGTTTTTGGGAC
>CAKSVK010000228.1 GCA_934502905.1 uncultured Chitinophagaceae bacterium | reverse complement strand
GCTATATTATGCTCACCAAAAAGCCGGAGGGAAGGAAAACTGCCAGCTCCATGTTTTCAAATCTCCTGCGTAGTTCAATCGTACCAGAGGAGACCTTAAAGCCGCAGTTGTTACGGGATTTCCTGGACAGTGCCGGACAGTTTAAGCGTGTTATGGAAGATAGTGGTTTTGTAAAACTCAAACGATTAACTGAAAGTGAGCTGCTGAGCCAGAAGCGGAAGATGGGCTTGATAGAGCAGTATTGCTATCTCGCCGGGGAAGGCGATGGTCTTCTGATGGGGGACATCAGTTTTGATGAAGGCTTACGGGTGGGCGACAAGTATTGCCAGCTATATACACTCGGCGATGCGGCAGACCTTCCTTCACTGTGCGGCAGTCGTATCAATTACGACAAATACAGCACTGACAGAACAAAATTCAGTGTTGGGTTTGCTTCCACATTGGGACAGCTTTTATCCTGCAATCACATTTACAATCAATACATCTTTATTGAAGATGCACAAAAAATTATTCAGAAACTGGAAAGCAAAAGACTAAGGTTGCAATCTTTGTCAGCCTATAGCCGTGAGAACACGATAGCCAGGGATGCTACCAATGATTTTTTGAACGAAGCCATCAGCCAACAACGACTTCCCGTCAAGGCGCATTTCAATTTGTTGGTTTGGACGGATAACAAAGAGCGGTTAAAAGAGCTGAAGAACCAGGTGTCCTCAGCGCTGGCACAGATGGATGCAGTAGCCAAGCAAGAGACTGTCGGCGCTCCACAAATATTCTGGGCAGGAATTCCAGGCAATAGTGCAGACTTCCCGCTCAATGATACTTTTGACACTTTTGCTGAACAGGCAACCTGTTTCCTCAACCTGGAAACCGGCTACCGATCCTCTTTAAGCCCTGTAGGTATCCGTATGGGTGACCGGCTTACAGGCAAACCCGTACATGTAGACATTAGCGATGAACCCATGAAAATGGGTATTTGTACAAACAGGAACAAATTTGTGCTGGGGCCCTCCCCGTGCCGGGCCATTCTTAACTGAGTGGCCCGGCATATTCTGGATCAGGAAAGAGCTTCTTTACGAACCACATGGTCAGAAGCTACTATGAAAGTGGAGCACATATCGTGCTGGTAGATGTGGGGCATAGCTACAAGGGGTTATGCGATTTGGTTAATGGGTATTATTTTACGTACACCGAACAAAATCCTATCCGCTTTAATCCTTTCTTTTTAGGTGAAGGCGACAGCCTGGATACGGAAAAAAAGGAAAGCATTAAGACCTTACTTGTCGCATTGTGGAAAAAGGATGACGAACAGTTTAAGCGTTCGGAATACGTTGCGCTCTCCAATGCTATAACAGGTTATTTCCAATTTCTGGAAAAACGAAAAGATGTGTTTCCCTGCTTTAACAGTTTCTATGACTTCCTACAGGAAGAATATGTATCCCGGTTGGAAGCTGATAAAGTAAAAGAAAAGGACTTTGACATAGACAACTTTCTTTATGTGCTCCGACCATTTTACTCCGGGGGAGAATATGATTATTTGCTTAATGCGACAGAAAACCTGAACCTTTTACAGGAACGCCTGATCATCTTTGAAATTGATGCGATCAAGGACTCTCCGATACTTTTTCCAACAACGGTAATTATCGTTATGGAGATTTTTATCAACAAGATGCGAAAGCTAAAGGGGGTTCGTAAAATGATCTTAATTGAGGAAGCCTGGAAAGCCCTGATGACGGAAGGGTTTGCTGAATACATAAAGTATTTGTTCAAAACAGTAAGAAAATTTTACGGCGAAGCGATTGTCGTAACCCAGGAGGTCGAGGATATTATTTCATCGCATATTGTTAAGCAGGCGATCATTAATAATTCAGATTGCAAAATCTTATTGGATCAGTCTAAGTACCAAAACAAATTTGATCAGATACAGGAATTATTGGGTTTAACAGAGAAAGAGAAAGCATTAGTGCTGTCCGTCAATAAAGCCAATGACCCTACAAAGAAGTATAAAGAAGTGTTTATTAGCCTGGGTGGCATGTTAAGTAAAGTGTATCGTACGGAAGTGAGCCTGGAGGAATACCTCGCCTATACAACGGAGCAGACCGAAAAGGTAAAGCTGATGGAATATGCTGAAAGATTTGACGGAGATATAGTTAAAGCCATTGCGGCAATGGCAGAAGACATGAGAAGTAACAATTAAACATTGGTAAAATGAAGTTGAATAGATTAATACCAGACATGCGGTTGGCCTTTAATACTATTTTGCATTTTGGCAGACACCATCAGGCAACACTGTCAATGATGCAAGGCACTTTTGCCAGGCTGCCGGTACAAAATGAAATGATGGTGGGCATAGACGCTACCGTTACGATCAAACCTAGTGGAAGCATTTACCTGATTACTCGCGTAGACTTTGTCAGCAATATCCCCGATCATGAAGAGACATGGCAGTCTGTATATTCTTATTCGTCAGGTCATCTGATTGAAATTGGAGGCGACAGGTACTGCTTTTTTGACACGGCTTCCAAGCGCCTGTACCTTGAAACGATTACCGAGTTGGGCAGGACTACTGTCGAAATATTTATTAAAAGTTTTGATATATGAAAAGAGTATGGTTCATCACAATGTTGACTACTATGTTATTGGTACTTGCTCCTACACAGCAAAGCAAAGCCGTAGTCTGGACAGTAGTCAAAATTGCTGTAAAGAAGGTAATTAAAGCAATCGATCTGCAAATTCAGCGGTTACAAAATAAAACAATCTGGCTACAGAATGCGCAGAAAACACTGGAAAATACTTTGTCGAAATTGAAGCTGAATGAAATTTCCGACTGGACCGAAAAGCAAAAGGAACAATACCGGAAATACTATGAAGAACTGGCGCAGGTTAAGGCGATCATTTCTTACTACCAGCGGATACGTGACATTACCAAGAAGCAGTTGAGGCTTGTGGATGAATATAAACGGTCGTGGTCGCTGATCCGCCAGGATAGTCATTTTACCGCAAAGGAAATTCAGTATATGGAAAAAGTGTATTCTGGTATTCTAGATGAAAGTTTGAAGAACATTGATCAAATCCAGCTAATTATAAAATCCTTTGCCACAAAAATGAGTGATGCCAAAAGATTGGAATTAATCAATAATGCGGCTGACCAGGTGGATACCAACTATTCGGATTTGTTACAGTTCAACAGGCAAAATACACTGCTAAGTCTGCAGCGTGCTAAAACAAAAGCAGAGGTTCAGGTCGTAAAAAAATTGTATGGACTTCCTTAAATCAGTACATATGAAAAAGATTGTATTGTTGTTTTTGTTATTTATTTCGGCAGCAGACAAGCTGCAAGCACAGACTTTTGCAGAATGGTTTGACCAGAAGAATACGCAAACAAAATATCTGATTCAACAGATCGCAGCCTTTCAGGTTTATATTGGTTACTTAAAAAAAGGCTATAACATAGCCAAAGGTGGGCTGAACACGATCAGCGGCTTTACCCGGGGAGAGCTAAACCTGCACACCGAATACTTCAATTCATTAAAGGCTGTCAACCCGAAGATCAGGCGGTATACAAAGGTGGCAGGTATCATTGCTCTACAGGTAAGGATCGTACAGGATTATAATCGTACCTATCGGCGGCTTAGCGGTAGTGACACTTTTGACAATGAAGAGCTGGATTATATCGGCAGAGTTTTTAGCAGGCTGCTCGATGATTGTGCTAAGACCCTGGATGAGCTCATGATAATTACTACCGATGGAAAACTCGAAATGAAAGACGATGAGCGCATGGAAAGGATAGACAAATTGTATTCGGATATGCAGGACAAGTTCACCTTCCTGCAGAGTTTTTCCAATGACGCCAAATCTCTTGCATCCGCAAGGTTAAGGGAGAAATCAGATATACAAAACAGCAGGACACTACAGGGTATAAAAAATTAAAAAGTGAACAGATGAAAAAGTTAATAGTAATTATTTCGTTTTTCTTCCTGTGCATGTTAACCGCTTTTCGCGCTTCAGCTCAGGCGGATGAAATAGCGCAGCTCGCCCTCAACATAGAAAAGCTTGCCCAGTTTAAACAAATACTCAGCAACATGAAGAAGGGGTATGAAATTCTCAGCGGGGGCTACAATACTGTTAAAAATATTGCTGAGGGTAACTTCAGTTTGCACAAGGCCTTCCTGGATGGACTTATGGAGGTGAGCCCGAACGTTCGTAACTATCGACGTATAGCAGATATAACAAACTACCAGCTTGCCCTGATAAGAGAGTACCGTAATGCCTATGATCGGTTCCAACGGGATGATAATTTCAATGCTGATGAACTGGCTTATTTGGGTCGTGTCTATGATCATTTATTTAAGGAAAGCTTACGCAACCTGGATGAATTAGTTACGGTTATTACTTCGGGAAAAGCCCGTATGAGCGATGATGAGCGCCTGCAGTCCATTGATCGGATTTATACAGACATGCAGGATAAATTAATGTTCCTGCGACATTTTAATAACAACACTACAATACTGGCAGTGCAAAGAGCCAAAGAGCGTAATGATGTACAGACGATTCGTAAGATATATGGATTGAGTAAGTAAATGAATAATTATGGG
>CAKSVK010000227.1 GCA_934502905.1 uncultured Chitinophagaceae bacterium | reverse complement strand
TCCTCACAATATCCCTGATACGGGTAGCGCAGTTATCAAACAGGAAATCGTAACGGTAATATTTATTTTCCGGCTTTGCATTTTCACGCAGTGCATGGTACAATCTTATTTTTTCGCCTGCTGTAAGATCCAGCTCCTGCTCCACCACGGTTCGCCCGTCCATCTGGTAAGCATACACGAAATCCCGGAACGCGTCTGCTTCGAGGTAGTATTCCAGCTTCCCCTTTACAAACTTTGAATAGAACCCCGGATCGTAGTAGTCAAATGTTCCATAGTTGAAGACAACATCGGTATGGGTAGTAGTATCGGTTACCCTCAGACCGCTATGCCCGAAAGTAGAATATAATTCCTCACCCGGGCTGCAGGTAAGCAGGCTGATCCTTAAATGGGAAGTATCCTGGGAAAAGCTCCCGGAAGAAATAAGCAGGGTTAATACCAGTAATAAAATTCTCACGCCAGATTTTTCGGCAATTTCGGGAAAAAAGTCAGAAGTTTCAGGTTAGAGGATGCAAGCTCCAGGTCTCAAGTCACGGGCTGCCAGGTTGATCAGGGAAATATATGCTTCTACCTTTTCAAATTCTATCACCTGCATCTTGTATCCTGCGTCTTGCGTACTGTATATCCCTACCTGATCCTTCGTCGTTCAATGAAAGGACTGCTGCGAACGGCTTGTTTTACCGGGTCGAACATTTTAATTAATATAAACCCGGCAACAAAGCCCCCGATATGGGCGGCGTAAGCCACGCCACCGCTTTCTTCTCCTCCCAGCAGCCCTAATCCGCTTACTACCTGGAACGCGATCCATATGCCCAGGGCCAGTACGGCCGGGATTGAGATAACAAACACGAAGACGATCGCATGAACCTTACGCCCCGGATATAAAAGCAGGTAGGCGCCCAGCACCCCGCTGATGGCGCCTGAAGCGCCGAGGCTGGGGATAAGCGAGTTTTGAGCCTGTATAACGGTAGCGAATACATGACTCAAAGAAGCCAGCACCCCGCACAACAGGTAGAATACTAGATACCTGAAATGCCCGATCCTGTTCTCGATATTGTCTCCGAAAATCCAGAGATAAAGCATATTACCGGCCAGGTGTGCCCAGCCGCCGTGCATAAACATCGAAGTGATGAGGGTAAAATATACCGGGACAGGTGTTGGTTGCAGGCCCGGCAGCTCATACGTATAGCCTGTTGCATAGTCCGTGAAAATTTCTCCGCTGGTGACGATATCTTTCCCGGTCAGGATCTCTGCGGGAACAGTACTGAATGCGTGGGTAAATGCGATGTTAACGCCGCCCCACTGGAAAAAAATAAAAATGAAAATATTGATGGCAATCAGCAGATAGTTTACATAAGGGGTGATAACCCTGTCCGAATTATCATCGCCAATCGGTAGAAGCATAGGCTTTTATTTAATGTAGCCAAGTTATGGAAAATATGACAAATGCTGCAAGAGGCGTATTCCAGATCTTCGCTTTGTATAAGTTTCCCGTCGGTGGGACACCGACCGGTAGCAGATGGTACAGGCGGGTAAATACACCCTGCTGCAAGGGAATTAACAGATGCTACAGGAACAATATATTGAGCATTTGAAGAATAAAACCACTATGAACTGGTTTTCAAAAAATAACCTGAAATGATTAGAATTGCAGCTTTGAATGCTCTTAACCATTACAGGCATTCAGGATTAAAATTATCGGGATGAAAAAAATAATTTTCTTGCTTACGGGAATAACCTGGGTTACCCTCGTTTTTTCACAAACCCAAACGTATAAATGGTGGAACCCGGTCAAAAGTAATATCAGAACAATTGAAGGGCAGGGCTGGTATGACGGCACGGAATCGGCTTATGACCGCTTACCCGCAAGAGCGAAAGACCGGGTAAGAAAGGAAGTGTGGGAACTGGGCAAACATTCTGCGGGTGAGTATATACGTTTTACTACCAACGCAAAAGAAATCGTAGTGCGTTACCAGGTAGCGGGCACATTGAATATGCCGCATATGCCTTCTACAGGTGTTAGCGGTGTGGACCTGTACGCAAAAGATAACCGTGAGGAATGGCGATGGGCGTCAGCCGGTAGTTATAAATTTGGCGATACCATCGTCTATAATTTTGTACACCTCGAGGTGCCGGAGGACATAGCCGAATTTCGTTTGTACCTGCCTTTATACAATCAGCCGCAATGGCTGGAGATCGGTATCCCGGAGGGAAATAGTTTTACGTTCCTGCCGGTGGATAAGATAAAGCCGGTGATCATATATGGTTCTTCCATTGCGCAGGGAGGTTGCGCCACCCGGCCGGGGCTGGGCTGGACAAATATCCTGAACCGGATGATCGATCGCCCGGTCATTAACCTTGGCTTCTCGGGAAATGGAACGTTAGATGAAGCTGTTATAGACCTGATCAATGAACTGGAACCGGCCGTTATCGTACTGGACTGTCTTCCTAACCTGGTAGATACTGCCCGTTTTCCTTACGATGATGTAAAGCATCGCCTCACTATGTCCCTGCAAAAATGCCGCGCAAAACATCCGGGTGTTCCTGTATTACTTATTGAGCACGCCGGTGGCTTACCGGGTTCCGACCTGGATGCCAACAGGAGAAACCGTTATAATAATGTAAACATAACCTTCCGGAAAATTATAAAGGACATGCATAAAAAGGACCTGGAAGGGGTATACATATTACGTGCAGAAGAGATAGGACTACATATAGAAAGTACTGTTGACGGGTCGCATCCCAATGACCTGGGAATGATGCAATACGCCCGGGCCTGCGCAGCAGCCCTGAAAAAAATTATTCAATAAATATTTCTTACAGCAATAGCCGGATGTTTATTGCACAGGGCTGCCCCGATTGGCAGCCCTTTTTGCCGTGTTAAGAAACCCATAGATTTTGGTATAACACCAGGAAGCGAAACTAAGACTTGCGGTTTGTTGGGTTAAGCTTTTTGCATGGTTGCTTTTCCCCGACGGAGTCGGGGTAGGACATATGGTAATATGAAGACAGAAACTTCCTATAGCGGAAGGTACCTGGGTTCTGTTTGCCAGTTCAAACTCACAAGTCATACAGGTGCATCACACCTTGATATTTGTAGTAATTATGGAATAATCAGTATAATGAGCCGCATCGTGGCGAAATATTAATTTGTTGCCGCAAACACTCTATGGCAGCTATAAGACTTGCATCTTTGTAAGTTGGGCGTTTATATTGTTTTCCCCGGCGGAGTCGGGGGAGAACATAAGAAATACGAAGTCAGAGGCTTCATATAGCGGAGAATATGGCCTTATAGCAGCGTGCCCGCTGCGTGGACAGATCTGATCAGTAACTATCCGGCACAGGTCTGACCACTGCACCAGGCAGGGCAACAAGACCTGCACCGGGCATTAACAACCTTACAGGTTAGACCCATATTGTTTCAGTCCCTTCATAGTTTTGTAAATCGTGATCATCAGGAGCGAGAAAAAGAAGGTAACGCCCCAGGTCCGGAGATTATCCCATGGATTGAATGCAATGGAAGCAAGATCTTTTGCAATGCTTTTCGGATCGGATACAACATACCAGCTGTTCCAGCGGAGATAACGCCCGGCGTATACACCAAAAGCGCATAATACCAGGCATACATTGACCACTGTGTTTACAGTGCGAGACCGGAAATGTATATTCAGGTAACGTTCCACATTCATCAGCGACAGGATGCCCAGCAACAAGCCGTTCCATGATGCCCAGAACAGCATCAGCAGGTCATACCAGTAAGGGACAGGCGAACGATGCCGGAGGTGAAACAGATCGGTGATAATATAGGGTGCGTTTGGAAAGAACAGCAGCCAGACCGTAAATAAAGCGTACCGGACGAATAGCTTCTGTTCGCGCTTTAATAACAACAGGCTGAACATAAAGGGCAACCATGCCAGGAAAAGATTCCATATAAGGTAGGTTCCATACAGGTTACCGGTATATATGATCCTTCCGGCAATCATACATACCGTCAGGGTTAAGGAGATATATACCAGCTTATGAACAGAGATTTCTTTTTTCATTTACAGGGAGATTAAAAATGAGATAAAATTTTCGGAAGAAAAATGATGACCCCGATGATAAGGCTGGCAACGGCTGACAACAGCACAGCACCCGCTGCCACGTCCTTTATGGTTTTTATCAGGGGGTGGTATTCCGTACTGATAAGATCACAGTTTTTTTCAATAGCGGTATTTATCATTTCAAGGCTTAATACGAGTGCGCAACAGAAAATAACAGCGATCCATTCCATGGGGCTGATGTTCAATATCAGGCCGGCTATGATGGCAGTGATTCCTGCAAGAAGCTGTATTTTTGCATTGGGTCCCTGCCGGAAAAATGCACTGATCCCGTTCATTGCGTATCTGAAAGATAATAGTCGTTTCATACTTTGAAATTATTACAACGGATCGGGAAAAAGGACCCGCTTTTATACCACGGGTCCCCTGATCCCCATCCTTTACCGCACAATTTTTATTTTATGATCATGCAGGAAGTTTGCTGACTGCAATAAAAATCTTTTTTGTATCATGCGCTGATGCCAGGCTTCGGCTTTGCGTACCATTCAATTTTCCGGGAGTAATACATAATGATTGCCAGCAGCACGAACAACCCGATACTGCCGA
>CAKSVK010000226.1 GCA_934502905.1 uncultured Chitinophagaceae bacterium | reverse complement strand
CTCAATGTCAGTGTGCTTAAAAACAATGTAAGGTTGCTCGCCATAGCCCATGCGCTCCATGTACTCTTTGGCAATCTGCCGGAAATTATTATCCGTTACTTTATCCGAAGGATCTGGATTGAGTGAAATATGCAATACGGGCTTTTCTGTTTTTTTGTTTGCTATAAAATAAGGCTCAAAAGAACGATACAACTGTGTTACCGTATAGTTTCCATCCGGTGTTTCTACAATCCTTTGGGTGTCTAAAATTTCACCGTTTTCCTTATCTACTTTAAGCTGGTTGTAAGAAAGTGCGCCTATCATATTTGCCCCATGACCAATTTTTGCTATCATCTTTCGCTGCTTTTGCCCAGGTGTTTGGCTTCAAACTCCTTTGTCAATTCCATAATATCACGACACAACTTTGCCAATTCTGCTGTCTGCTTTTCCAGCTTAAAGAGATAGGCGGCGGCTTTCTTCTCCGAAAAATTGCGGTACAATATTTTTACGACCTGATTATAATTGACACCAATCGCCCTGAACTGACCAAAGAAAGTAGTTAGCCGGGTGTAATAATCCATTGCAGCCATATCCACCTTTACGCTTTTAATCGGCTTTTGAAAGAGCAGGGACGTAACAAGCTGTGCTTTGTTATCCGCTCCCGATGCTTCAAAAAGCGAAAGAAATTTTGCATTTTGTTCGTCTGTCAGACGAAAAACATAACGATGTACGGCTGGGTTAACTTTAGGGTTGCGCCCACCTTTGTTATGTTTCCGTTTTTCTTGTTCATCCATCACAAATCCATTTTATAATTAAATAAAACCCCGACTTCGGAGGGTGTTTTCCAGCCCCCTGCAAGGGCAAGTTGTTTTGAGGCACGCAGGAGGTTCCGAGTGCCTCAAAACACAACTTGCTCTGTTCATGTGAACAGAAAAATCCCGCCGGGCGGGATTAGATAAAGCAGAAAAAACGGCTTCAAGCCGTTCAATTTCAAGCCTGTATTTTGCAATGATTTGCACATCCATTCATAACATTGAAGTTCTTACAAAGTAAGAACTGCTTTACCAAATGATTGCATTACGTTACACAGCCAAAGGCTGCTGCGAAGCGCCAAATACCGCCTCACTACAAAGACTGGATTTATGAAGAGTTTTCTTTGTTTCATGTTTATAAAACGGTGTTTATACAAAGATCAGAAAGCAAAAAAATGTATGTAGAAACGGGCAAGCAAGAAGCCTGGAAAGCAAGCAAGAATAAAAATGCCAAACAAGAAAAACATAAAGTTTTAAAAATGTAAAAGCATAAAAGCAGGAATGCTTATTTAAAAGATCCTGCATTGGTTTGGATGTTTAAATAAAGATTTACCGGAGAGAATGTATAAACATACAAATACGGTTATATAACCGCGCAATTTTTAAAAATTTAAATAATGACAACAATAAAAAAGCCTTTAAAAATCAGTTTCTCCACTCAGAAAGGAGGCGTTGGTAAAACCACTATCACAACTCTTTTGGCAAGTTTGCTTCATTACCGTATGGGTTATAATGTACTGGTAATCGATTGCGACTTTCCGCAACACAGCCTGGCAAAGATGAGAGAAAGGGACCTGAAGACAGTAATGCTAAATGAATACCATAAAAAAGCGGCGTTTAGACAGTTTCAGTCTATCAATAAAAAAGCGTATCCTATTATTAAGTGCAGGGCGGAAGAAGCCTTGAATGAGGCACTGCAGTACATTCAAAAATCGCCCGTTCATTGGAATATAATCTTCTTCGATCTTCCTGGAACAGCGAATACAAAAGGCGTGCTGACCACCTTAAAAGCGATGGATTTTATTTTTTCTCCCATAACGGCGGATCGCCTTGTTGTTGAAAGCGGGCTTGGTTTTGCAAAGGCATTTCTCGAGCTGCCTGAAACCGAAAATACTAATAAAGATCAGGTACTCCGGTTGTTCTGGAACCAGGTAGATGGTAGGGAAAAAACCATCCTGTATGAAGCCTATCAGCAGGTAATTGCTACGTTGGGGCTATCTATTATGGAGACCAGGATTATAGACAGCAAGCGATTTCGGAAAGAAAGTGATGATACCAGCAATTATATATTCAGATCCAGCCTGCTTGCGGCAGATGCCAACCTGCTAAAAGCTACGAAACTTGATCTGTTTGTGCAGGAATTCTTAAAAGTTATTCTTAAATAAAATTCTATGATGGGAGCCGATAAAGAAAATACCGGATTTGAAAAACCTCGGGTTGATGAAGATTATTTAATGAACGTTATCAGCGGAGATGAGCCTGTTAAGCCTAAAGAAGATAGAAAATACGTTGCTGAACTTAAGGAAACAAAGCCGAGAGGTTCTCAAAGGAAGCTGCCTTATAAGGAATTGTTTCTCACAAACCGCTATCCGCCCGGCAGAAATGGGAAGGTTGTTTATATCCGTCCGGAGTATCACGAACGCCTGCTCCGTATCGTACAACTGACCAGGGAAGAAAAAACAACGCTTTATTCATATATAGACAATATCCTGGAATATCATTTCAAAGAATTTGGAACCGACATCATGGAATTTTTTAATGAAAGAAACAAACCTATTTTATGAGTGTTGCTATGGAAATATTAATTATTATATGTCTGCTTATTGTAATTGTGCTTTTGGTAAAGGATAAGATCGTTATAAAAAAAGTCATTAAGACCAGCGGACTGAAATCTCCTGAAAAGTCTGATTTTAAAGACATAATGGGTAAACCAAAACCATTTGTACGCCATTTAGCGCCTATTAAGGCCGATGAGCGACAATCAGAGAAAACTGATGAAACCCTCGATAGCTTTGAAAATGATATCAGCGAAAGAAGATTTGTGAAGGAAAGTCCGCAGGAAGAACTGGATGAAGTTTTTGCAGATGGACCTGATCTGGAGGAAGAGGAGGTGGAAGAAAGGAATAGACATAGTTTTCCAATTGATGAAGAAGGTTTTGCAACTGGGGTCACATTCGATGAATTAAGTACAGTGGGGGTTTTGCTAAAGCAAGAAGAGCTGGAACTTAGCCAGGAATTGAAAGCAATGGAGATAGTTCAGCGAATCCAGGGAACGGAACTGTTCAGTTTGTTGGAAAGCTCGATTGAGGGAGCCTCGGGAAGGATTGCGGCGTTGTTGGACAGAAGTCTTGCTACAAAAATGGATTCTGGTTCTTCCGGTATGCGGAAAAATGGCTTAAATGAGTTTGATATCGGAGAGTTTGTCTGATAAGATGTCTGCGGAGCAGACAGTATGGGCAAAGTGAAAAAAAGACCAATTTGAAATGATGACAGAGCAGGACATCTTTGTTAAGAGAACTGATGGTATTCCCGTCACAATGGATCTACCCGGAAAGTGTTTTGAGGTCGATGTTGCCAATAATTTACTGCGACCGCAGGATGGTTCGGGAGATGTCATTTTTCTAAATGCGCTACATGATTATTTTTCGTTAAAGCGAAATTCCTATCTTCTTTTTTACAATACAACAACTTGCAAAGTCGAAAATCCGCTCAGGGATGGTCTGTCAGATAATAATATAAATTACGCAATTATAGAAGTTCCGAGACTTTCTGATGTTGATCCCATAGGAGCTAATATAAAAAATGGCGTTCCTGCAAGTTACGGACTAATGTACAGGTCGCTTACAATGTCGTATGTTCCACAGATCATTACCCTGGACGAGTACAGTAAGGCAATGAAGAGCCGAAACCAAATGACATTTCCAGATGTAGCGCATATACCTGCGAAGCGGGAGCTACCCATACAGAATATTGCGGGAACCGATTTTGTAGTTGATATAATGAAATTTGAGCTTAGGGAAAAAGGCAACGAGCAAAACGTCATTTCTTTTAAAGATATGACGGACCTGGGGCAAGGGTATTTGTTTGAATACAACTGGAAGACAAAGAATATTCCCAGGATAAATGAACATTTCGATTTGCTGGTGGAGATACCGGAATTTGTTCGTCTTGATCCCGAGGGGGTTGCTCAAAAGTATGGTCTTACAGTGGAAGAGGTAAAGACTAAAACCGATTTCGACCTTATGGTGGATCAGCATGCATTTGATATGCGGCTTAACGGTGGAAGATTGCCAACTATTGACATTGCCGGCCATTTATTTTATGTAGATATACGGATGGATAAGTTACGACCGAAAGACGATTTTTTATCCAACGGAATTGTGTTCGCTGATATTGACTCGTATTTTTCTGAGGAAAAGAATGCCTACATTATTCCTTACAATCCAAAAACACACGAATTTCAACCTCCGGACTATGAAAACCTGACAGCGTTTCCTAAAGACCTGATAGCTGTTCAGTTTTCGTCTCAGAGAGATCTTGATCCCATAGGCTGGAATAGGCAGGGCGGTTGGAACATTAAGGATGAGTTGAAGACGATCGGCGTTAGAGGACATTTTACTGCTACAACAATTCCCTGGAAGGAAACCTTTTTGCGGGAGATAATAAAAGAAAATCTTGAAAGGAAACTGAAGCATGGCCTGGAAGCAAAGCTGGCAAGGAAAGGTAGGGGCAGAAAGATGTAGGGTTAAAATTATTGTTCTATGGAAAGAGAATTGCCGTTGATTAAAATTGAGGGAACAGATTTTCACGTTGATGTTAACAGGTTTGCCTTAATAGAAAGGGGTGACCCGAACAACACAATAC
>CAKSVK010000225.1 GCA_934502905.1 uncultured Chitinophagaceae bacterium | reverse complement strand
GTTATGGACTGACAGGCAATTTTAAAATTCCCAATTATGGTGCCCTGGGCAGCATGGAATACTTTGCATATATATTTGGCGGTCAGCCACCCAAAGCGGTGAACGGCGCAGCGCCGGCAAGCAGGCCTAACCCCAACCTGAGCTGGGAAAAAACCACCCAGACAAACTTTGGATTGGATGCAGGTTTCTGGGCAAACAGGTTGACCTTATCACTGGACTACTATAATAGTAATACAAAAGACCTGTTGCTGAATGTGCCCGTTCCCCTGTCTACAGGCTTTAGCTCAGAGCTGATCAATATCGGAAAGGTAAATAACCGTGGTTTTGAAATTAACCTGGGAACCAGTCACAAGTTTGGAGACCTTAGCTGGAATGCTTCCGCTAACTTCTCTACCAATAAAAATAAGGTGGTGGAACTGGGACCCGGCAATGCAGATCTCATCAGCAACGGATCCGTGGCAAACGCTTACTTTATCACACGGGTGGGTCACCCGATCGGCTCTTATTTTTTGCCGCGTGTATTAGGAGTATTCGCTACCCAGGCGGAAGTAGATGCCTACCCTCATTTTGAAGATGCAGCCAGCAATTTTGGACTGGCTACTACCAAACCCGGTGATTTCAAATTTGAAGATGCAGATGGCGACGGCAAGATCAACCTTACCAGCGACCGGGTGATCATTGGCAGCTACCAACCTAAATACACTTTTGGTTTTTCAACTGATTTCCAATGGAAAGGTTTTGACTTGTCCGCTGCATTCCAGGGTGTATCAGGTAACAAGATATTGAACCTTGGACGCAGGTATTTTTATAATCATGAGGGCAATATGAATAATTATATCGGATCCTTAAATCGCTGGAAGTCTGAATCAGATCCGGGAAGTGGTAAAAATGTCCGGGCAAACCGTGTAGGAAAGGGACAGAATGGTATCACCTCCTCGTGGCATGTAGAAGACGGAAGTTACCTGCGGGTCCGGAATATCACCATCGGTTATACATTGCCGGGTGCTGTATCAGACAGATTGTCTATCACACGGGCCCGCCTGTATGTGAGCCTTCAGAATATGTTCACTTTTACGAATTATGAGGGGTATAACCCGGAAGTTTCCAACAGAACTGCCAGTACGACCAACGGGGAGGATTATGGGGTGTATCCCACTGCAAGAACAGTATCTGTAGGTATCAATGTAAACTTCTAAAAACCAATGACAATGAAAAAGATTCAATATATAACCTTATTGATTTCGGGAATGGCATTTACCACTGTTTCCTGTAAGAAATTTCTCGATTTAAAGCCTATCGACTCACCGACAGAATCAACTTTTTATGTAGATGAAAAAGGCCTGCAGGGTGGGTTGGTTGCTGCTTTCGATGCCTTACAGCATTCATCACAATATGGTCAGAACTTTATAGCGCTGATGGAAGTAAGGGGGGATAATGTGATGGATAATGACCAGGGTGCCAGTGGTGGCGTCAGGTACCAGCTGGAATCTTTTGCCGAACGGTCTGATAATACCATTGTGACAGATGCATGGCTGGGCTGTTTCCGTTCGATATTCAGAGCGAATATTATTATCAGCAAAGCAGAAGAGATACAAATGGATGAAACCCGTAAAAACCAGATTGTAGGACAGGCGAAGTTTTTGAGGGCGCTTAGTTATTTTAATGCTACCCGCCTCTGGGGAAAGCTGCCGTTGATCACTGCACCGCAAACAACGGAGGAAGCCAGGGGGAATACCCGCGCGGAAGCGGACGCTATTTATACCCTTATAACAGATGACCTGAAAATGGCTATGGATCATCTGCCCGAAAGTTGGCCGGCAAACGAGAAGGGTAGCGTTACCGCGCACGCAGCCAGGGCATTGCTGGCAAAAGTGTACCTGTACCAGGGAAAGTTTTCAGACGCTGCAACGCTGCTGGAACCCCTCGTTGGAAAAATAGCTGCAGGAACAGAGCTTGCCCTGGTACCTCAGCCTGTAACATTTCCCAATGGATTAAAAACCAGTAAGGATATTTTATTTTCTGTACAGTACCTGCTTGGAGGCATCGGGGAAGCTGTGGTGCAGAACAACCGGTATCGAAACTCGGGTGATAATAACGCCATTACTTTACCACAGGATTTGTTTGAAGTGGGGGATAACCGTAAAGCGTTGGTGGCACCGACCGGGAATGGTCAGCGCCCCGGAAAATTTGACGGACCGGTGGAAAATGAAGAAACCAGTATGGATATGCCTGTACTGCGTTGTGCAGAAGTGATGCTGATGTATGCAGAAGCTTTGAATGAAGCTGCTTACCCCAGCGATGAAGCGTTGGATGCTTTGAATGCGGTAAGAGAAAATGCAGGGATCGCTGCTTTGAGCTTTGGTACATTGTCTTCGAAAGAAGGCTTCAGAACTGCAGTATATAAAGAACGCAGGCTGG
Source organism: uncultured Chitinophagaceae bacterium (assembly GCA_934502905.1). Taxonomy (GTDB): domain Bacteria; phylum Bacteroidota; class Bacteroidia; order Chitinophagales; family Chitinophagaceae; genus Agriterribacter. Next base: position 2,274 of record CAKSVK010000225.1, on the reverse strand, counting down.
AGCTGGCCCTTGAGCTGGACAGGTGGTTCGATATTGTAAGAACCAACCAGATGGCAACTATTTATCCCCTGGTGGATGGCTACAGGAAGGTATATCCTGTCCCCCAGATCGAGATCCAGAATATCACCAATGCCGAAGGGTGGCAGAATGAAGGATATTAAATTAATTTACTGAAGTTGAATAGAAAAGGCTGTCTCCAACTGGGGCAGCTTTTTTTATTACTAAAGGGATGAAGTAATGGGTACATTTACCTGCGGTGAGTATAGTTCAGGTTTTCGTTCTATACAAATTTCCCGACCGGTGAGTCACCATAGCCGTAAACTTTAGGAACATAATGTGTAAAATACCCCGAAGGAGTTCAACAAAAACTTTGATATTTACCTCCCAACGAAGTTGGGGGCTATTCACATATAAGCCCTTCAGGCTTAAATTGACGGACAGTGCCCTCACTGACCGAAAAAAATAATTTTGATGCCTGTTCATTATAATATCTCCGCGGATATAAAGGGTTCCAACCTGTGGAAAGCTGGAAATCTTTTTTATTCCATTACCGAACGGAGCCATCTTTCCAGCTCTTCGCGGGTGAATAAGGAACCTTTTCTTTCATAATAATCTTCAAACTGGTCTTTCTGGATCTTCCCTATACCGAAATAATGGCTTTGCGGATGACTGAAATACCAGCCGCATACAGAGGAGGCCGGATACATGGCCAGCGATTCCGTAAGCGTGATGCCGGTACCTTCTTTCCCACCCAGCAGCTCAAAAAGTTTGATCTTTTCTGTATGGTCAGGACAGGCAGGATAACCCGGAGCGGGTCGTATACCCTGGTATTTTTCTTTGATCAGCTCTTCGTTGCTCAGTTGCTCGTCTTTTACATAACCCCAGAATTCTTTACGTACCCGCTCGTGCAGGCACTCTGCAAATGCCTCCGCCAGACGGTCGCATAAAGACTGCAGCATGATCTTGTTATAATCGTCATGATCTTTTATGAAACGTTCTATATGTGGCTCTATGCCGTGTATGGTCACCGAAAATGCACCGAGGTAGTCTGAACTCTCTTCCGCCGCGGCGGATGGGCTGGGCTTAATAAAATCCGTCAGGCTTACATTGGGTTGACCAGGTGCCTTTTTAACCTGTTGTCTGAGCGATTCAAGGTGTATGATCCTGTCGCCGGATTGCAGCAGAATGGTATCTCTGTTATTGCTGTATGCGGGCCAAAACCCGATCGCGCCCTGCGCAGTAACCCATTTTTCCGCAATCATAGTATCCAGCATTTGATTGGCATCATTATACAGTTTGGTCGCTTCCACCCCTACTTTTTTATCGCTGAGTATCTGGGGAAAATTGCCATGTAGTTCCCAGGAGATAAAAAAGGGCTTCCAGTCTATATAATTTCGGATTTCTGTCAGGTTGTAATCGGGAAACAATTTGGTTCCGGTGAAGGTGGGTGCAGGCGGCGTATAATTCTCCCAGTCTATTTTTACTTTGTTTTGTTGTGCATTGGCAAACGTCAGGTATTCCTTGACCGGTTTTTTGTTTTCGAAATCAGTTTTCAGCTTTTGATACTCCGTTTTTGTTTTTTCGAGGAAAGTCTGCTTTTGCTCGTTCAGCAGGGATCCGGCAACAGTAACGCTCCGGCTGGCATCCAGCACATGCACTACACCGTTATCATATTGTGGTGCGATTTTTACGGCAGTATGCATCCGGGAGGTTGTAGCGCCACCTATCAGCAGCGGTTGCTTCATGCCCCTCCTTTTCATCTCATGGGCCACGTTCACCATTTCATCCAGCGACGGCGTGATCAATCCGCTCAACCCGATAATATCTACTTTTTCTTTTTCGGCTGTATCCAGGATCTTATCGGCAGGTACCATCACACCCATATCTATGATCTCGTATCCGTTGCAACCCAGCACTACGCCTACAATGTTTTTACCGATGTCATGTACATCTCCTTTTACGGTTGCCAGCAATATTTTGGCAGCGCCGCTTCCGGCATCTCCTTTTACCTTTTCCGCCTCAATAAAAGGCAAGAGCCAGGCCACACTTTTTTTCATCACGCGGGCACTTTTAACTACCTGTGGTAAAAACATTTTACCGGCGCCAAACAGGTCGCCTACTATTCCCATTCCTGCCATCAGCGGACCTTCAATCACTTCCAGGGGGCGGGGATATTTCAACCTGGCTTCTTCTGTATCGCCGTCAATATAATCTGTGATGCCGTTTACCAGGGCATGAGACAGCCTTTCTTCCACGGTGCCGTTTCTCCAGGCC
>CAKSVK010000224.1 GCA_934502905.1 uncultured Chitinophagaceae bacterium | reverse complement strand
TAGCCTGATTACTTACACGGCCAATGAACTCACAGTTAGCCGGATCCTGGATGATTTGCTGGCAACAGGTTTTGAATATAAAGAGAGTGGCTCTTATGTGATCATCCGCAAAACAGCGCTTCGTTTGACATCTGTAATACAGCAGTCTCCCAGTGAAACGGACGTGTATACTATTACCGGGTACGTAGTGAACAGCGAAACCGGTGAAAGGCTGAGTGATGTAAGCATCTACGAGCCGCGTCACCTGGTGTCAGCACTTACAGATGAGCAGGGTAAATTCAGGATTACATTAAAAAGCAGGCGTCAAACGGCATCGCTTGCAGTGAGCAGGAATCTTTATGAAGATACTACGGTGGTAATCAGGCCTAAATATAATATGCACCTTGAAATAGCAATTGTCCCTGCATTTGAAAAGCCGGTTTTATCTGCTGCGAATATGTATCATCGTTCCGGGGTACCTGAACTGGAACAAAAAGACAGCTTACATGTGCCGGAGATAAAGCCCGATCAGATAGAATACAATCGTTTTGCCAGGATGCTGTTAAATGCCAGGCTGAAAACGCAGAGCCTGAATATTGAGAGCCTGCTGGGAAATAAAGTCGTGCAGGTTTCTCTAGTGCCGGGCTTTGGTACACATGGCAGCATGGGAAGCCAGGTAGAGAATAATTTTTCGCTGAATATCATAGGAGGATATACCGGTGGAGTAAATGGTGCGGAGGTTGGCGGTGTTTTTAATATCAATAAAAAAGATGTAAAGTATGTGCAGGTAGCGGGAATGGTAAACCTGGTGGGGGGCTATGTACAAGGATTACAGGTAGGGGGTGTGCATAATACCGTTTTACAGCATATGCAGGGAGTACAGGTCAGCGGAATTAGTAATCACGTAAGCCGTAATATAAAAGGGATACAGATCGGCGGTGTGGGAAACCTTGTGAAAGATACCCTGCACGGCATACAACTGGCAGGTATTAACAATCATGTGCAGGGAAGCAGCAGGGGCTTTCAGGTAGCCGGTATCGGCAACATAACCAACGGAAATGTAGAAGGCGTGCAGGTAGCCGGTATTTTTAATTATGCTAAACGGCTGAAAGGTGTACAGATCGGTTTGATAAATATAGCGGATACCATAGATGGATATGCGGTAGGATTGGTAAACATTGTAAAAAAGGGATACCATAAGTTATATGTATCCAATAACGAGGTTACACATTTTAACCTGGCATTCAAAACGGGCAATGCCAGGCTCTATAGCATTCTACGCGGGGGGCTGAATCTTTCCACAACGGAGAAAATATACAGCCTGGGATATGGAATCGGCACCTATATCCGCCTGGGCAACCGGTTTGGTTTTATGCCTGAGATCAGTTCCGACTTATTGTACCTTGGTCGGCTGAGCGATACGCATTCGCTCCATAAAATAGATCTCCAGTTTGACTTTAAGTTATGGGAGAAGTTGTCTGTTACGGCAGGACCCTCTGTGACATTATTTTACTCAGAGAATGATGCCAGGTTTTCGGGATACGGTACTCCTGCAGGCAATCTGAAAAAATACAACTGGTTCAACAACGACATGCTGAGTACCTGGTTTGGATGGAATGTAGGATTAACATTGTTTTAATTGACAGAAAATTCTTTTAACAGTTATGCTGAAAAATTGGTCTGCCGTTTGCCTGTTATGGATGAAACATTATTAATCTATCTGTTAAAAAAAATTAACAAAGGATGATAAGGGTATAACCTGCCTGAGTTGTCTTACTTAAAAACAAGAACCAGTATGAAACATTTGAGCTTGATCCTTTTATCTTTTGCATTCATTTTTGCATCCTGTGAAAAAGAGAAAGTGGTATCTCAGAATGATCTCCCGGCCACAAGCAATACCTACATCACCACACATTTCCCTGATCAGAAGATCGTGCAGGTAGTAAAAGATGTAGACGATTTGAAAACTACTTATGAAGTATACCTGGATAACGGAGTAAGGCTTGAGTTCAATAAGTCCGGAGAAGTATTTGACATAGAAGGTAACAGTAAGCTGCCTGACAGTGTAATACCTTCGCAGATACTGACCTATGTGACTACAAATTATGCGGACCATCATATCAAGGGTTGGGAAAAAGAAAAGACCAAGCAGGATGTGAAGTTGTCAAACGGACTTACGCTTGAATTTGATCTTAACGGGAACTTTTTAAGAATAGACGATTAGTATTTCATAATCGGCTAAGGGGTTTATAAAGGACAGGTCTTCCTACAAAGGAAGACCTGTTTTATTTTTAAGATGTTCCCTGATTGTACGGATCTAATACCTGTGAAAATTAGTTTAATAGCTTCCCGGAAAATTTCAGTTTTCTTCTTTCGTATAGAATAAATTCATATATTTAGGTAGCCTTAATTCAAAGCCTGTCAAATTCCTGCTGTTATTTTAATCTTATGCTCTTAGTGCACTGGTTATTGTGTGGACCTTTTTAACCTTTACATGTACAATTATGTTTCGCCAATCCTACAATTCCGACAGTCGCCTGGAAATAATCATTCTTGGTGCAATGCGGGGGCAGAAGAATGATTCCAGCATAAGGATTAGGAATGCTTTACTTTCTATATTGAAAGAGGACCGGGCATTGACTATTTTGTTTAACAAAGGAGTTAAGGAGGAACCCATCATATCCTTTCCTGAAGAATGGCAGGAGAATCATATTGAAGATGGTGTTTTTGCCAAGCTTGATACAGCAGATCTTATAGTGGTTAACCTTACACCAAAACAGGGAAAAAATGACCCGTCGCCAAATGTGTTTTACGAATTGGGGCTGATTCACGCCTTAGGGATCCCTTATTTGCTATTGATAGAAGAAGGTTATACCGTTCCCTTTTATATGCGTAATACAAGGGTTTACAGAACAAAGGATTTTTCTGTAAAAACATTGAAGAATGTATTAAGTGCACCTGTTTACAACTTTATCATTGACATCAACACCAAGGAGTTTACACAAAATATTATTTCCCGTTTTTACCATGGATTGCCGGTAATCGATATTAGCGCCGCTGTGGGACTTGCCACCGGCTACTATATGAATTTTGTAAGAAGGGTGCTTAAAAATGATGGCTTTATTTCTTTTTATCCGGACAAAATAAAATGTTTAATAGTAGTAAGACCATTTGATGTTTTTAATACTTATCAGCAAGACCACGAAAACCTGGCTAATTTGTTAGAAAAGAACAACCTGGCATTACAGCAGGAAAAACTTGCATCCATAGCAACGGATAAAGAAGGGGGAATCTGGTTTGATCATATCGACGGTATCGTAATTGACATACCAAGAACAATATATCCCCTAAGAAAATCTCCAAGACTGCTGTCCTTAAGAGAACGGCTGGATCATGGGAGGCAGAGGGGCGATAAAACAATAAAGGAATCGATCATCAGGCAGGCAGCCGATAAACTATTAGATAAAATAGAAGACATCATTCATTATCATGCCGATAAGGATGAGGAGGTAATAAGAACAAATTTATTATATTTTACCACAATAGAAGAGGCCCCGGCTCTTATTAAAAAGATAAGATCAGAAATCAGGTAAGCAGAAACCTTAAACTTGTCTTATGCTAAGAACTGATTTTCCAAATTACTCACAAGCTGCAAGCACAGGTGCTGTAACGGCACAGAATAAGTATTTTAAACTGGTTGGAATAGACCTGGTCAGTATGATTATAGCATCTGCTCTGTCTATTTATAATTACCAGGCGGAGGAATCAAAACAGTGGTTCTATGTTATATCCGGGCTACTGCTGCTGGGCAGTATTGTCCTGACGTTTTTATTGAAAATAAAGAAGTATGAAGAAATATGGTTTCATGGAAGAGCCATGGCAGAGGAATGTAAGACCCTGTCCTGGTTGTATATATGTAGAAGCAAGCCGTTTGAAACGGAGGATGCGCAGACTGCTCAGAGAGCATTCAGGTCTGCCATCGTGAATATTGCAGATCGCCACAGGGATCTGGTTAAATCACTGGATCCTCAAATCATATCCCGAAAACTGATCACTCCCAGGATGGAAGAAATAAGAGCAATGTCCCTGCTTGAGAGAAAAGACTATTACAGGAAAAACAGGATAGAAAGCCAGATCCTGTGGTATACGGAAAAAGCAGGATATAATATGAACAAATATAATTTTTGGTTCTGGATTATATTTTTCTCTCAGGCTACCTCAGTTATTTCCATCATTATTTTGATCGTAAGGCCCTCTTTTGAGTGGAACCTCGTAGCATTGTTTACTACCATTTCGGCAACAGCTTTAAGCTGGCTTCAAACCAAAAAGCACCAGGAGCTGAGTCACTCCTATTTAGCCGCTGTTGATCAGTTGAATGTAATTCTGTATGATATAGATGAGCTGAATACAGAAGAGGAATTTTCAAACTTCGTATTGAAGTCAGAGGGAGCGATATCCCTGGAGCATAATCTATGGATATCCAGGAGACAACTTTAAACTGTTTAATTAATACAGATGTCCTTTAATCTGTTTCTGCAGGAGACGATAGCAGGTAAATGGAGGATAACCCGATAAGCATCAGCAGTTTTCAGCGGACCTATTATTATTAATCGTCCGTGCTCATATGATCTCGTCTTCTTCCGGGGTTTCCTCTGCGGTAAGGATGTCTTCTCTCCGTTCGCCTACCTGCTGCCGCCCCGCGAGAACTTTGTCTTCCGTGGTCGGCGAGAGATCGAAAAACGTGCCCGACGA
>CAKSVK010000223.1 GCA_934502905.1 uncultured Chitinophagaceae bacterium | reverse complement strand
GGGTGCAATGGATCATCAATCCGTATGACGAATGGTATGCATTGGTAAAAGCCATAGAATTAAAAGAAAAAGATCCTTCCGCTGTTATTCACCTGGTGACAGTTGGTTTGGCCGACACAGAGCCTATCATCCGGAAAGCGCTGGCGTTGGGTGGTGATGAAGCCATCCGGGTCAATTCGGATAGCCAGGATAGCTTCTATATTGCTTCGCAGATCGCGGAAGTGGCCCGTACCGGTAATTATGACCTGGTATTTACCGGAAAGGAAACCATTGACTATAACAGCTCGTCTATTGGCGGCATGGTAGCAGAATTGCTCGGACTTCCTTATGTGTCGCTGGCTTTTTCTTTCGGACTGGAAGGCAATAAGGCAACCATCATCCGGGAAATAGAAGGAGGAGAAGAAACAGATGAAGTAGAGCTGCCTGTGGTCGTGAGTTGCCAAAAGGGAATGGCAGAAGCACGTATTCCCAATATGCGTGGTATTATGGCGGCCCGTACCAAGCCACTCAAAGTAATGGAGCCGGTGGCGGCTGACAGTCTCACCAGCATCGTTGGATTTGAATTGCCACCTGCGAAAGCCGGGGTAAAGCTCATTGCTGCAGATAACCCGGGAGAACTGGTAAAAATCCTTCATGAAGAAGTATAAATCATTTAATTACAACCGCTATTTAAAAATAAAATTCAGCTATGTCTGTTTTAATATTCATTGATCATTCGGAAGGACAGGTAAAAAAGGGTTCCCTGGAAGCCCTCAATTATGGTGCTCAGCTGGCAAACCAGTTAGGAGTACCTGCTGAGGGTGTGCTGTTGGGGACTTTGGCAGATGCGGAACAGTTGGGTAAATATGGCATTACAAAAATTCACCAGGTAAAGAACGATGCCCTTAATCATTTGGATGGGCAGTTGTTTACTGCCATAATAGCCCAGGTGGTGGAAGCTACCGGTGCTACAATGGTGGTATTTTCCAATAATACAGACGGTAAATCTATTGCTCCCAGGCTTTCAGCCAGGTTAAAAGCGGCTTTTGTATCCGGCGCCGTAGCATTACCGGAAACCGGCAATGGGTTTGTTGTAAAAAAATCTGTTTTTTCCGGAAAGGCTTTTGCCAATATTTCATTGAATACAGATATTAAGATCATCGGATTGAATCCCAATTCCTTTTCCGCTGCGGCCACTGGAACCGGAACCGCGGAAATTGTGGGCTTTGATGCGAAGGCAGATGCATCCAAAGTAAAAGTAGTTTCGACTAATAAAGTAAAAGGTGAAATTCCCTTGAGTGAAGCCGAGATCGTGGTGAGCGGTGGCAGGGGACTTAAAGGTCCCGAAAACTGGGGAATGGTGGAAGAACTGGCGAAGCTGTTGGGAGCGGCCACCGCCTGTAGTCGCCCCGTGTCAGACGCCGACTGGCGCCCGCACCACGAGCATGTAGGACAAACCGGTTTGGCAATTGCCCCCAACTTATACATTGCCATCGGTATTTCAGGAGCTATCCAGCACCTGGCCGGTGTCAACAGGAGCAAAACAATTGTAGTGATCAACAAAGATCCCGAAGCGCCTTTCTTTAAGGCGGCGGATTATGGGATCGTCGGCGATGCTTTTGAAATAGTTCCTAAAATAATAGAAGAAGTTAAAAAACTTAAAGGCGTAGCATGAGAAAACAACCTTTCAGGGGTAAAACCGCCCGGTCAGCCGGAGCGGTTTTTTCTTTGGCTTACAGTTTCAATGCTTTCTAAAATTCTTGTACATTCGCAAACAGATTATGAAGAAAATAGAGCTGGAAATAGTAGCATTATCACATAGCATTACACAAACTCATTCTTACGCGGTTGTTTTAGGTGAAACCAACGGTTTAAGACGTTTACCCATTGTTATCGGTGGTTTTGAAGCGCAGGCAATAGCCGTTGCCCTGGAAAGGATGCAGCCCAGCCGGCCGCTCACACACGACCTGATGAAAAATTTTATGATGGCGTTCAATGTAGAGTTGCATGAAATAGTGATCAGCGACCTGCAGGAGGGAATATTTTATTCCAAACTGTTATGCAGCAATGAACATGATACCGTAGAGATAGACTCCCGTACTTCCGACGCGCTGGCACTGGCAGTGCGGTTTGGCTGTCCTATTTATACCTACGAGCATATACTGGAGAGCGCCGGCATCCTGATGGAAGATTCCGGAGGCAAAAAGAAAAAAGAAGAAGAGAGTACCGTTAAAGAATCGAGTGGAGCAGAGAGCTTGAAAGACAAGTCGTTAGATGAGTTGAACCAACTGTTGAGCGAAGTGCTGGAACAGGAGGATTACCTGAAGGCAATCGCCATCAGGGATGAGATCAACCGCCGGAAGAAATAACGTCAAATTTTACTATTTTGATCGTTTTCCCCAATTGTAAGATCAACCTGGGCCTGCATATTACTTCAAAGCGGGCAGACGGGTTCCATAACCTGGAAACGGTTTTTTATCCCCTTATATGGACCGACGCACTGGAGGCGGTGAAAAGCGAAAGTGATAGCCTGACACTGTCAGGTATACCTGTGCCGGGCAACACCGGTGATAATATTTGTTTTAAAGCGGCAGAGCTGCTGCGGAAAGACTTTCCGCAGATCGGCAGGCTCAGCATTCACCTTCACAAAACGATTCCTGCGGGAGCCGGACTGGGGGGAGGATCTGCTGACGGCGCCTTCATGCTTTCACTGCTGAACCATAAATACAACCTGCAGCTAAGTGACCGGCAGTTGATAACATATGCCGGTCAGTTGGGTAGCGATTGTCCTTTTTTTATTGTAAACAAACCCTGTTTTGCCAGTGGAAGAGGAGAGGTGCTGCACCCTGTTGACCTGTGCCTCGACAATTACTCTTTCCTGGTCATCCATCCCGGTGTCCATGTGAATACCGGTTGGGCATTTACACAAATCACCCCGGCAAGCGCTGCCACGCCTTTAACCGAGATCATCCGGCAGCCGGTAGAGAAATGGAAAAAGCTGCTGGTCAATGACTTTGAGGTGCCTGTGTTTAAAAAATACCCCGAGATCGGACAGTTAAAGGAAACACTTTATCGATCCGGCGCGCTGTATGCTTCCATGACGGGGAGCGGTTCTTCGCTGTATGGCATATTTCCAAAGGAGATGCTTCCGGAGCTAGGGCTTGACAATGACTATATTGTCAAAAAAATTGCATAACAATGACACAAAAATAACACCTCAATGTTTAAACATTGAATTATTGTTATTAATTTTGCCCCTATCAAAAAAACAATAATGAAAAAATCTATCTTATCTCTTTTGGCTGTTGCGGCAATAACAGCATCCTGCAACCAGGCTCCGGATGCGGCAAAAGCCGAAACAACTGAAAAGCAGCAAGCAGCCGCTGCTGAAGGCGCTACCTATAGCATCAATACCGAAGAAAGCACTATAGGGTGGATCGGTACCAAACCTGTAGGACAGCATCACGGAGAGTTTAAATTAAGCTCCGGCTCACTGGCTGTTGCTGAGGGCAACGTTACCGGTGGTAATTTCATAATTGATATCCACTCCATCAAGAACTTCGATCTTACAGATGATTCCAACGGAAAACTGGTAGGACACCTGAAGAGCGGGGATTTTCTGGATGCGGAAAAACATCCTACCGCCAAATTTGAGATCACCAAGGTAGATCTTTTACAAAATGATACCAGCGGCACACATAAAGTGAGCGGTAATCTTACATTAAGGGACAGCACTAAAAACGTTACTTTCCCTGCCAGGATAGTCGTTACAGAAAACGATGTAACCGCTAATGCCAACTTTAATATTGACAGAACACAGTGGGGATTGTTCTACGGGAATGATCAATCACTGGGAGATAAGTTTATTCGTCCTGAAGTGAATCTTACTTTAAATATCAAAGCCCGGAAATAATTCCCGGAAAACTGAAAAGACCGGTTGTCATCAGGCAACCGGTTTTTTTATGCCTGTTCAAAAGAAAGGTTTCCCACTTTCCGGATAACCCCGGTTCTTTATGGAAGTCAGTTGCAGTACAATATATTTGCACTATGCGAAAATTGTCAATGGCAGAACTTAACAGGAAAACAGCAGAGGAGTTCAAAGCGTCTGTTAAAGTGCCGGTAGTAGTGGTAATGGATAATATCCGGAGCATGCATAACGTGGGGAGCGTTTTCAGGAGTGCAGATGCGTTTTCAATGGAAGGAATTTATTTGTGCGGATATACGCCCCGTCCGCCACACCGGGATATCCATAAAACAGCATTGGGTGCCACAGAAACTGTAACCTGGGAATATGCGCCTACCACACCGGAGGCAGTTATATCACTGAAGGAAAAAGGGTATGCCATCTGGGCGATAGAGCAGGCAGAAGCAAGTGTCAGCCTGGAAAACGTCCATAGGGAACTGTTAATGGCTGATAAGCGATCCGTTGCGGTGGTCTTTGGGAATGAGGTAGGCGGGGTGTCGGATGAAGTGCTGGCGCTTTGCGACGGTTGCATCGAGATACCGCAGTCGGGTACCAAACATTCCCTGAACATATCGGTTGCCGCCGGAATTGTACTGTGGGAACTATCGAAATGTTTTAGTTAAGCCGGATAATCCGTTTACCTTTGCCCATATGTCAACCGCCAGAAATTATCTAAGCCTTATAAAATTCTCGCATACCATTTTTGCTATGCCTTTTGCCATGATCGGCTTTTTCCTGGCGGCAAAAGAAGATATTTTCCTGGCTATTTCGTCATTAAGGGAAGAAGGTACCTCATCCGTCCGGCAAACAGCCGGTGCGGGAAAACCCTTGTGGCTTCTGTTTATCCTGGT
>CAKSVK010000222.1 GCA_934502905.1 uncultured Chitinophagaceae bacterium | reverse complement strand
GTCCACCTTGTACCCCTGTTAATGAGTTCTTTCCTTCTCTCCATCAGGATAAGCGACAGGGCTTCCTGGGCTGTCTTAGCGATGAATGGAATAAAGTAGCCTTTTTCCCATCTTGTGGCAAGTAATTTGTTAAGATCGTTAAGAGCCAAATCTGTCTGTCCAGCCCTTGCAAAACACTCTGCCCGTATCAAATACATTTCATCAGTAACGATACCTGAAAACGAAAATCCGGTAGTACCGCTTTCGTCATAATCTCCCCTGAATGCATAGGTTCCTATGTTTTGTCCTGTGTTTCCCCTGAAATAAGCCTTTCTTCTAAGATCATGTTCACTATAAGAGAGATATAATACCGAATCAATTTTTGCACGAGATGGATGCAGTGGTGTCATGCCACCACTTCTGCTGTGAAACACGACCTCCTGATTGAATCTGCTAAATGGTGCTGTAGCAGATATATTGATTCCGTTAAAATCTATTAATGAATTGTTGTGTTGTAGGCACGAGTCAGCATACAACCCAGCCTTGTTATAGTCCTTCATTGCCAAATACACCTTCGCTAAAAATCCATAAGCTGCTGCTTTGGTAGGTTGAGTCTTTAAAGGCGTAGTAAGCGGTAAAAGACTTATCGACTTCTTCAAGTCATTAATAATTTGATTATACGTTGCCGAAACAGAAGCTCGAACTGATGGCGTATTATAATCCGAATCTAATCGCAGGCAGATACCTAAATCAACGTCTGCCGTAGAACTATTGTAAGGTGGACAGTATAACTGGGAAAGACCGTAAAAATGAAATGATCTCAAAAGAAGTGCTGCTCCTTCCACATAATTTCTAAGAGCTTTTTCTGCTTCCTTGATATGTACAACTCCCAAATAATCAAGTACAATATTACAGGCATATATTTTGTTATAGCTTGTACCCCAATAAAAATTATGATTTTCCACAGGCTTCCATAGATAGTAATTCCTATCGTTCTCATTTCGAGCGTTATAATCTGTTTCATTAAGATAATAGTTGTCGGACAGCACATCTGAAAGTCCAGGATAAGAGCTTACAAGATCATAATTATCCAGCATTGCCTTTAAATCGGCCAAAGAAGATGGCACGGCGAGCTTTGCATCTGGCTTTGCATCCAGATATCTTTTGCAAGAGTTTAGGACACTAATGCACAATAAAATCGTTAGGAAGTAATAGAAATATTTGAAAATCATTTTTTTCTCTTTTAAATTAGAAATTAGCTGTAATACCTATTGATAGATTCCTAGAAGCTCGTATGCCCCCTGGATATTCCGGATCAATACCTCTTTGGTTAGCCCTCCATAACAGGACGTTTAGACCTGTTAAATATGCATAACAGCTAATGCTCTCTACCGGGAGCTTGTTGTGTTGCGCCTTGTTTAACGTATAGTTAAGCCGAACATCCTGAAGGCGAATATGATCGCCCTGCTCCACCGTCACCTCAGAGTTTGTATAAAAAACGTCTCTATTAGCGCTCGGCAAGGGATAAATAAACGAAGGAACATTGGTACGCAATTCATCCCCCGGCTCCTGCCACCTGTCCATATAATCTGCATGAATTAATCCGTTGTTAAGAACACCTGTGTAGGTAAGACTGTTTCGCCTAAAATAATACTTCAACTTATACACAATATTCGTAGATAAGGAGAGCTGCCGCCATGTAAACGTATTCATAAAATTACCGTGATAGACCGGCACGGATGGACCATGTTTCACCTGGCTTTCAAAGGGAGTTTTTACGAGGTCGTTATAGTTACTACTAACTTCATTATCTATGTAACCGCGCGGGTCACCTGTAGCAGGATCAAGCCCAGCCCATCTGTAACTTACTACAAGATAGGGATGATAGCCTTCTATCGGGGTAATTAACCGTCCAACACTTGTGTAGCCCGCTCTATTTGTGGGACGGTATTTTGTTACTTTATTCGTGGCGTAATTAAATAAAAAACTTGTTAGCCACTTAAACTCTTTTGCTTCCACAATTCGAGCGTTCAGGATCACTTCAATACCATGACCTTTTATGTTGGCTGAATTAGTGATCATAGAGCTAACGCCCGTGGTTTGATCAAGATCCTGGAAACCAAATATATCAGTTCCTTTTTTTTGAAAATATTCAAAGCTGCCGTTAAGCCGACGGTTCAATACTGCAAAATCAACTGCAAAATTTGTAGTCGCAATTTTTTCCCATCTTAAGTTTGGGTTAGGATTGTTATTTACGTACGCAGTAGGGATATTTATTTGTGGGTAGCTTGATGCAGGAAGATATGTTATTGTTGCAAGCGCAGAACGTTCAAGGCTCAAGTTCCCGCTTGTACCATACGTAGCTCTAAAATTAAGATACTGAATAAAAGATGAATTAAAAAAACCTTCCTTTGTTATATTCCATGCTAATCCCGTTGACCATAGTGGCCGCCCTTTATCATTCGTCTTAACCCCAAAAAGGTTGGATGCATCGTTCCGCACGCTGGCAGAAAATGTATACCTTTCCTTAAAAACATACCCTCCGTTCGCGTATAGTGAGACAAACCTGTTTAGCCTATCTTGAAAATTTGTATTATGCGGTATATAATTTGATCCTGACGGCAGTACAGGAAAAAGATTTAAATGATCCAGCAAGGAATAGTTTAGGCGATCATTATATCCGTATGTTCTTGCGCTGTTTTCCAGGAGTCTGCTCTGCCGTAATTCTGTTCCCACTAATACGTTGACGCTGTGATTTAATTTCCAGTTATTTGAATAGTTAATCTGCGCTCTACCGGAATGGCTTTCCTGGTCTGAGGTAACCATATCTAGAATGCCCTCGTTTGGCACCACATACTTTAACTCCCCTGACGAGGTTACCTGTGTAAAGCTATTAATAATACTTCGACTTAAGAAGGTGTTGTTATTGTAGTAGTTTCTGTTGGTTGTTGAATTTTTTTGAAAGAAATATCTCACCTCCGCTGTAAGGTTTCGCATCAATAAGTAATGAAGCCCTACGTTACCGAAAAAAGCACCCATTTTTATGGTGTTGTCTAGATTCCCCATTTCTTCAAGAGGACTTAGGTCCCAATTATGCAGCCTTCCTGCTAAAGCTGTATCACTCCAGGCCTTTCTAACCGCTTTGCTTATACCAAGTGGGTTCCCATTTTCATCTGTAAACCGCGCATAAGGATATAACGCCCTACCAGAAGCAAAGTTGTAATTCGTTGCATTGTACCCTCCCGGGCTGTTATTTACCCCATTTGAGTAAGTGTAACCAACACCTATTTGTACTTGCATGTTTTTAACGGGCCTAATGGTGTTATCTGTTCTGAATGTTATCCGGTCATAAGAGTTACCAACCAGTTCTGAAATATTTTTATCATACCCAGCTGAAAAAAGCCATTTAATTTTTTCTCCACCGCCACTGATGTTAGCTGCATATTGTTGATTGACAGCTTTTCTATATAAATATTTATCGAAATCGTTCCGAACATCAAAAGTCCTTAACGCGTTGATTTGTGCATTAGCTTCCTGTTCAGTAATAATCCCAGCACTCTTCCGTGCTAATATTTCTACTACCGGGGTTAATGGAGGGCGTGAAGTAGTGTTGTTTATTTGAGTATTATAAAATCCTTTATCGTAAAGAAACTGTTCGATATCAATATACGCGGAAGATGGAATGACCGGTGCCTGGAAAAGATCGGGCTTACTGATCACCGTTATATTTGAGGTAAATGAAGTCCTCACTGGCTGGTTAAACTTAGCCTTCTTGGTTGTAATCACTATCACCCCGTTACCTGCCCTCGCACCCCATATAGACGATGCTGCAGCATCCTTTAAAACAGTAATATCCTCTACATCGTTGGGGTTGATATTACTAAGGTTGCCCTCGTATGGAAAATTATCAAGTATTATAAGAGGTTGAGTGGAAACATCAATTCCAAGGGTGCTTAAACCTCGCACTTGTATTTTCACCTCACCAAATTGATCATGCCTGTCAAACAGTACCCCGCTCGAAATCCCATCAAGGCGGTCAAGTATATTCGTGCTTATTTTTCTGTTGAACAGCTCGTTACTTACTTTAAAAAAACTCCCAGTAGCACGCTCCCTGGGCAGCCTTTCGTAACCTGTGGATAACGCTTCTACCTCCACCAATTCAATGTTGCCTTTCAATACAAAATTAACTACTGCAGGTTTGTCTATTGCTACAATGGTTGTTATCTCCATTTTCTCAAAACCAACATAACTTGCCTGTACCTGGTAGGAACCCGGAGCTACACTGGCAAAGTCATAATAGCCGTATTCATCCGTGGTAGTGCTACGGTTTAGTTGCGGAATTGTAATAAACGCCCCCGACAATGGCACACCATCTGAGTTCGTAACCCTGCCTTTTAATACTGTATCACGTACGGGTATACTGGTATTCTCAATTGAACCCCTTCCGATCCCTCTTGGCTTTTTATATATGGCAATGCTGCTTTTGTTTACCTTATACAAAAGATCCGTGCCTGACAGGATCAATACCAGGGTTTCTTTTACTGACCTGGTGGCGGGCGAAAGGCTGATTGCCCGAAACTCCGATAAGGCGCTCTGCACATACGCAAACCTGAAACCGGACTGTTGTTCAATGCGCTTTAAACCGGTAATAAGAGGCTCGTTTTTCAAACCAATATTTACCTTAACGGACTCAATGTCTTGTGCATTGATGCCGCCAGCTAGTAAAAGATGGGCTGTTACCATCATAATAGTTAATATCAAACAGCTTCGTCTCATTACCTCTTTCCATCTTTGAATAAACGTGTTCGAGTAGTTCCGACAAAGGCATAGCTTGCC
>CAKSVK010000221.1 GCA_934502905.1 uncultured Chitinophagaceae bacterium | reverse complement strand
CTGCATTACTGTCCAATGCAATCAGGCTTGATAATGGAACCGCAATAAATTTCCGTCCATCTAACACACTGATCACAATTGCAGCAACGGCTAAAACTTCATGTACTTTTGAGGTAAAAATTGACAATATTAAAGGCAAAAAAGTAAACGCTGTTGACATTGCAGGCCGAACATCAATGGGAGAAGTTTTATTTAAACGCGTCGAAATATGGGATGGCAATACGCAACTGGAGTCGCAGTTTCCTTTGTTTAAAATAAGAAGAGCGGTTAAAAAATTCAAAACAGGAATTTCAACCAAAAAAGCGTGCCGCTCAAATAATCTGAAAGTGATAATTGAAGTTGAATTTTCAGCCAAAAGAACATTAAGTATTCTTTCGGTTCAGGCAGAAACAATCCCGGCTGAATTGATGTTGAATTCCTGATTTGATTCGCTTGGACAGGCTTTACCGTGCTTTTTTGAATGTATTGTTTTCCAGTCATGAGCAGGAACGCAATCTTATTGAATAATAAAGGCTTAAGTAATTGGAGACGGCAATCAGCAATCCAATAATTGATGGCCACTTATACCCCAGCCTATCTTACCGCTATATACCAGGTAAGAAAAAAACGGGCACCCGGGGTCACCCTGTAAGTTTCGGCATTTATTTTGCATACATAGTATTTTTGCTACGTATTATTTTAATAAATCAATCTTTAATTATGGTAAAAACCTATGCTACATTGTTACTGATAGCCGGTGCCTTTACAATGGGCTCTTGCGGACCAAGTAAAAAAATGAGGGCAGCAACCGCCAAAATCGACTCGCTTACAACCGCTAATGCAGATCTGCTCAACCTGAAAAATAGCTTGGAAGACAGCGTAAAGTCAAAAGGAGATGCACTGGTGGCCGCGGCAGAAGCGTTACAATCTTCGCAGGCTGAATGTGAAACAGCGAAAGCTGACCTTGCCAAGACAAAAAACCTGCTGACAGAAGAACAGGGAAAAATGGATGCTTTGCGCAGCAGACTGGCCGAAAGCCTCAGGGATTTCCTGGGTGAAGACGGGGAAGTAAAGCTGGAAAACGGCAAAATCCGCATCGAAATGGTTAACGGCTTATTATATCCCACCGGTAGCGCTGTAGTAAATGCAAAAGGGAAAAAAGGGTTGGAAGCGCTGGCAACAGTATTAAATGATTACCCCGACCTGACCGTAAACATTGTTGGGGGAACCGATGACAAGCCTTTCAGGGCTGGTGGTGATAACTGGGGACTCAGCACAGAAAGAGCTAACAACGTGGTTCGCATCCTTATAAAGAAAAATAATATTGAACCGACACGCCTGATTGCTTCCGGTAAAGGCGAATATAGTCCTGTAGCAGACAACAGCACTGCTGCCGGAAGAGCCAAAAACAGGAGAACGGAGATAGTAATCCAACCGGACCTGAGCCCGGTGTGGAGCCAAGTTCAATAACCGATCACTTTTATTTTATCTTAAAATAGCAGGGCTCCCGGGCTCTGCTATTTTTTTATTCCGGTTTAGCAGATAACACAAATATTGCGAAACAGAAGATAGAATACAATTGCCAGTAAAAAGAATATCAGCATGACGGCAAGCAACCCAATAGCACGTTTTGTCCGAATAACAGATAGCGACCGGATGCTGAGTTGTATGCTAACGATAAAGCTTACCGGAAGAAGGAAAAAATTCAAGAAATCCTTCCAGTGGTCATAATCATAAAGCCGGAAATGATCGGCCAGGAAAATGACCACCAACCCGGCAATAAAAACAGCTATAGCGGCATTGGCATGTTTTACCGCCGTTTTTCTTCGTCTCCTTTCTTCTGCTGAATACATTTCTTTTACATTCATCCGGACTACATTAATACAACGTTCGGACGTGAATCGTTGCCGGCAGTTTCTTCAACTGCCTGACCACTGATTTATCGGCCATTTTTTCAATATCCACCACCACAATGGAAGTGATATTACTGGTACGCATAGTGGCCGACAATATTTTATAAGGGTACTGGTAAAACACTTCCAGCACCTGGTGAAAAGATGGTTTGTTGTTTTTTAAGGTCAATACAATACGATGGGTATCCGGTGTTTTGGGCTGCAGCAGGTCCTGGAAATTTAGACTCTGGAAAATAATGCCTTCGTTGATGTATCCCAGTAATCTCTCAGCCAGTCTTGCTTTGGTATTGCCTGCATATACCACCACACCCTGTCTGCTGCAGAAATCCAGCTCTTCAAAATCCTGAACATAATCGGTAATGCCCAGGCAGCGCAATTTTTTAGCTGCTTTTATCTCTTCTTTTGTAATGGTGGTATGTTTTCCCAGCAGGATCAGCCTGGCCTCCTTGAGATATTTCGTATCCAGCGATTTTCTTTTTTTCACGGTCAACCCGTCTTCCTCGAGCATATTGATATATTCATCCTTCATTTCTCCCACCACCAAACAAATGATCCTGTTCTTGGGATAAGAGATAGTACCCTGCAGGTTATTGAGATATAAAAACTCGTCAAAGCTGGGTGTGACATGATCCGCTTTTTCAGTAACGGATTTCCTGCTGACATTTTCGGTAAAAGCAAAGAACTTGGATACCACACCACTCTCCTTTAACTGGTAATCAGAATATCCGTCACCGATACCCAGCAGCTCTCCCTGCAGTTGCAGGTTCCTCAAAAGCTTTACCTTACCGCCTTCCTCACTTAACGGGTTAGCGTGATCATAGTCTATGATCTTTCCATCACCTGTTGTCACAAAAGTATTTGCATAAATATTTTCAGGCAGTATATGATAACCGGTTACAACGGGAATGATAAACTCTTTAAAACCTCCTGATACGATCAATACATCTGCCGCATTGCGCTTAAAGAATGCAGCATTGCGGGCAAAGGACCTGGATACTTTCTGCTTCAAAAAACCGATCAGCTCTTCCAGGTGAGATTTGTTTGCATCCAGCAGCCGGATACGGCGGGCAAGACTTTCAGAAAAAGACATTTTTCCTTCCATTGCCAGGTTGGTCAATTGCTCAATTTCCGTTAAAATAGTATCCCTGTCTTCCCGGTCTGTCAGCGATATCCTGGCCAATTCATCCAGCGCCTCTACCTGGGTAAAGGTATTGTCAAAGTCTATGATATAGTAGGTTTTACCGCTCATTTCGTATTGTTTGATATTACTTTTACGGCCGCAAAAGTACATGTTATCCCCAACACAGAAATTTACCAGGAAAGATATTGCCTCCGGTCATGCAAAATCGATCTTTTCCGGATCCCAGTTCACGATCCTTTTCTCAAAATAGCTGGTATTCGATAACAAGGCAGGCGCAGCTGCCCGTACACCAAAGGTTGCGTCCTCCACCACTTTTGATTTGGCGCGAACGGCATTAAAGAAGTTCAGGAAATGATCGTAGTTGTGGTCATATCCTTTGGGAGCGCTGTACACCTCTTCCTGCGGACCAATGATCTCGTAGGCATGTGGATACTTTGCATGGTATTCTTTTAAAAAAGCTTCCTGCTGCGCTTTCGAAAAGCTATCGATGGTATATCCCGGCTCGTTTGCCATTTTCTGTTTTTTTATGCTGATGGTATTCCCCGCGAGGATCATCTGTCCTTCACTTCCTATAAAACGGAATTGCTGACCACCTCCGGAGCCGTCCGCAAAATTCACCCGGAGCGTTAGGGTAAATTCGGGGTGTGAAGCTGTCTGCGGATAATCATAAATGCCGACCATAATGTCGGGAACATTCCTGTCATCCTTCCAGTACCGCAGTCCGCCGCTTGTCATTACCCTTTGGGGACCATGAGCATCCAGGATAAAATGGATACCTGAAAACAGGTGCACAAACAGGTCGCCGGCTACACCGGTACCATATTCCCGGTAATTGCGCCAGCGAAAGAACCTGACAGGATCAAAAGGTATCTTAGGCGCCTGGTCGCTCAAAAAAGCATCCCAGTCAATTGTGGTAGCCGAGGCATCCGTTGGTATGGAATACTGCCAGGCGCCCTGCGCAGAATGGCGGTCGTAATAAGCTTCCACAAAGTTCAACACACCTATAGCGCCGGACTGATACAACTCTCTCGCCTTCGCATACACGATGGAGCTTACCCGCTGGCTGCCCACCTGCAATACCTGCCCGGTCTGCTGTTCGGCACGGATCATTTCCCGGCCCTGCTCTATTTTTTGAACGACCGGCTTTTCACAATACAGGGCCTTGCCGGATTTCATTACGTCGATGCCTACCTGCGCATGCAAATGATCCGGCACCGCAACGATTACTGCATCTACATCTTTTCGCTTTAATACCTCCCTGTAGCTCCGGGTAGTAAAAATATCATGCCCGAATACTTCTTTTTCACGGATAAAACTCCCGTCATATAGGTCCGCCACGGCTACCAGCTTTACACCGGGTACCTTCAAGGCAACGCCTGCATCATAGATACCCTGTATACCCGACCCCACCAGTGCTACCTGCACCATATCATTAGGCGTAAAACTTTTTTCATAAGGCAGGATATATTCTTCCTGTACTTTGTTCCTGGCGGATAATACGGAAGGAGCAATAGCAGACACCATGCTGCCCCTGATCAGCTTCTTAATGAAACTTTTCCGGCTGTTGTTTTGAGTCATAGCGGGTAAATCATTTGTTTAAGACACCCTTAAGTTACTAATGTTATGTCAATGAAAACACGAAGTATGCATCTCCCGCAGATCCCGCGGATCTTCGCAGAGGTTTTCAATGCCGTGGGGGTCTTCGCGGGAATACCCGTGCGCAGCATTACCAATAATGGCGACAAAAAAATCAGCGCTTATCTGCGTAATCTGCGGGACAAA
>CAKSVK010000220.1 GCA_934502905.1 uncultured Chitinophagaceae bacterium | reverse complement strand
GATCTAGACAAACTTTCAGCCAGAGTGAAGGAATATAAGGGAGGGGGTACGCAAAATGAAATTCCTCTTTAGAAAGTTGATGCATAAGGGGGCTCCGCAAGAAGATTTTAGCGGTAAATATTCCCGGAATGAATATCAGAAGAAAGTTACTGAAGGGGGCACATTTGCCGGAAAAGAAATGTGTTGAGGTATTACAGCTTTTCTGCGACGACCTGACAGCAACTGAAATTGCAGGTATCACCAGGATAAGCCGCGTCACCATCAATAACTACTGTCGTATTCTCCGGTCGAGGATACTGCATCATACTCACGATGGACGCCATCCGGTAAACCAGCATCAGCCGGGTGACCATAAAGGCGGAACCTATTATGCCTTCAGGCATCATCGTAACAGGATAGTCTCGGAATGGCTGCAGGAAGCAGTTGCTTTATCTGTATTAAATAATAAAAACCCGTCCGGGGAATACAAGGCAATAGCAGACAGCAATACCTGGAACCTTCACTGGCTGCAGGCAGAAGCAAGAGACTCCGAAGCAGAACAGGATATTGCCACCTTTTGGACCTTTACCAAAGCCCGGCTGCAAAAATTCAGGGGAATGAATAAAAAGACCATTTTTTTACATATAAAAGAGTCTGAGTTCAGGTACAATAACAGGGATAACGATCTGTTTGCCCTGTTGATGGACATCATCGATGACAAAAGCAAAGGATCATTTAATTCTTATCATTATACGGATAGCATGTCATTATAAAATAACTCCGGGGGTTTCTATATTTCTACCTTCAGTCACTTCCGGATCATGTTAACTAACTGAAGGTGTTTTCTCATGTTTTGATTCGGATGGTTTTCTAACCATCCGTTTTCAATAAGTGGATACCTGTAAGAGCGTTTGATTTATTTTACAAGAAGTAAAGCCAACGTTAATCCTACTGTTTTCTTATGCACAATATATACAACTAATGCAGATTTTATGAATTGTTACGTAAGTTTATGATAGCTGTCGACATAATCTTTGTTTATAAAAAACAACAAATACCCTTAAAACTTTTATCCATGAGCGGAGAGCAATTTTACAGTACCCTCGTTGATACATTACAGATTGGTGATGTATTACACACAGCCAAAAACGGCAATCACTATGTTTTTAGCGGCTGGTACAAAGGAAATCTTCAGTTTTCAGGAACTCAAACAAAATCCATTCCCAGGTCTGTATTAGTCGCGGTGTGGGATGCCATGAATCAAAATATCCGTATCAGTGCGGGATGGCTCCGGGAAAACGAGCTGGAAAGTTTTGCCCCAAGAATCGCGTTAATAAAAAGTATCATTTCGAAATATGAGCATGCGGATACTGTTGATGCCCTGGCTGTGAATTGTCTTGAATAGCAGGACCACAACAGGGAACATGAACGCGAGGATGAATGGAAGCAGGGGGCTTCGGTCCCTCACCCATCCAGTACTTCGCAGTATCCTGCATTGGCTTGTTGGTGATCGTTGTGCACAGGCATCACGCGAATACCAACGGAATCTTTATTCCCCGCAGTGTCTTCCTGTATCAGGCTTTGTGTGCAGGAAAAGAGCAATGCGGGGATAATATGCCTGCGACAGGTGTGCTAATGTGTAATTGCATTCCGCCTGGGGTTATGCAGCCACGCCAGCAGCACCGGCAACAGCACCAGGTTGGTCACCGTGGCAATCACCAGGGTAAGAGAGGTCAGCCAGCCCAGCGCCTTGGTCCCGCCAAAGCCACTGAAGATGAAAATACTGAAGCCTGCTATCAATACCAGTGAAGTATAAATAATGCTGATGCCGGTATGATGAATGGTCTGGACAATAGTAGGATATGGTTGATTATGATGAGCAGGTAGCTCCTGCCGGTAGTTGACAAGAAAACGAATCGTAACATCGATAGCAATACCAAGCGCTATCCCGAATACAATCACGGTGGATGGCTTCAACGGAACACCGGTCCATCCCATAATACCTGCAGTCAGCATCAACGGAACAACGTTGGGAATAAGAGAGCACAACAGGATACGAAAGGATTTAAACAGGTAGAGCATGCATACGGCTATCAGTATAAATGCAAGTACGATACTCTCTTTAAGTCCCTCAATGATAAAACGGCTTCCCTCCAGGAAGGTAATGCTGGTACCCGTAAACTCCACGCTATATTGTGTAGAATCGAATAGCTGGTTTGCCTTTGCCTCTATATCGGCTAATACAACCGGCAGGCGCTTGCTGCCTATATCAGCCATATTCACACTGATGCGGGTTTTACTGCGTGCGGTATCCATAAATGCATTCATCAGCTGCTGAAAAACATTAACGGAAGTATTCGTATCCTTTCTTACCCGCAGGTAATCGCCCACAAAGGCCCCGTCAAAGCTATTAGGCACGCTATAATACGTGCTGTCTCCGTCGTAGAATGCCTGTCTTGCAAACTTTAAACCTTCTGCCAGCGACAGTGGTTTGGCCATCTCCGGCTTCTGACTGATATAAGATGATAAGGAATCTATTTTTTCGAACACGGCCAGCGCCTTCAAACCGGTAAAACCATATCGCTTTTTGGTATCCACGATTATTTCAAGCGGCATGATGCCTTTAAAATTCTGCTCGAAAAACTTAAGGTCTATGTAAATGCGATCAGTCTTGGGAATATCATCTACCATATGTCCCACCGATTGTAACCTGAGCATGCCGGATATCGAAAAAACGATCACCAGCCCGGTCACCACATACACTGCTTTTTTATGATGAAATACCCATTTTTCTATATAAGTAAGCGTTTTCTCCAGCCACCGGTTTTCAAGATATTTCAGGTGTTTGGGCCGGGGAGAAGGCAGGTAGCTTAAAACACCGGGTATGGCTACCAGTGAAATAAAAAAAATGGACATGATACTGGTACCGGCCACGACTCCAAACTCTTTCAGGGCCACACTTTTGGTGAACGCAAACACGGCAAACCCGATAGCGGCAGCAATGTTACAAAACAGGGTGACAATGCCCATACGCCCTACCATTTGCACCAGGGCTTCCCGCTTATCTTTAAAATCTATCCAGGCAGTATGGTACTTGTTCAGGAAATAAATACAATTGGGAATGCCGATGACGACGACCAACGGCGGCACCAGTGCCGTAAGCAGGGTGATATTATAACCACACAGGTACAAGATACCCATGCTCCATATTACACCGATGATAACAACTCCCAGGGATAATAATGTTGCGCTTACAGACCGGAAGAACAACATGAGGATAGCGGCAGAAATGATAATGGATCCGATCAGGAACCATTTCATTTCTTTCTTTACGTTGATGGCCATATTGGTCCTGATCACGGGTAATCCGCTAATGTGCACATCTACGTTATGCTGTTCGCCAAAGCGATAAGACAATTCTTCTATGCCGGCTATCACCTTCTCTCTTCCCTTCGTGCTTAATACATCTTTGTTTACTCTTACAGCACTCAGGTAAGCATCGGTTTCGGCATTATACAGCAGGTTGCTGTAAAAAGGCAATTGATGCAGCAGGCTTACGGAGCTGTCAAGCGCCTCCTGGCTGTCGTAGTGTTTTTGAAACACCGGCACCACAATCAGCTTTTGCGTGCTGTCATTCTTTACCAGGTTGATAGCGGAAGTGATATTTAAAATGCTTTCTACCTGGTCAACTTTTTTCAGCTCCTCCGTGAATTGGGAAAAGTCGTTAAAAACATCCTTTTGCAGCAGGTCCTTCTTAATAAATCCTATTACCACCGTGTTTCCGTCATCCCCGAATTCTTCCTTGAACGAAAGATATCTTTTATATAAAGGATTATCAACCGGTATGGTACGCAAAAACTCATAGCTGATGGTCACCTTTACGGCACAATAGAGCATAAAGCCGGTAACAATGAGCAGAACCGATAATAAAAGAACCCTATGGCGCAATACAAATTTTCCCAGTTGTTTCCACATGTAGAGGATATAAATTGATTAGAAGTGCAAAGAAACTTATTTTGGCCTTTTTTCAACGTTATTATACTATAAATGTTTGCACCCGGCCGCAGTATAAGGCATTAAGCGGACAATAGAGGTGATATTTTAAGTACTTCGAATGGTACATACAACCAAAGGAATAGTATTGCGCACAACCGCGTATGGCGAAACATCCGTCATTGCACTGGTATATACGGAGTTGTTTGGCCTGCAGTCCTATATGGTGAACGGTGTCAGAAGCAATAAAAAAGGGAATACCAAAGGGAACATATACCAGCCGGGGTCCATCATAGAAATGGAGGTTTATCATAACGAACTGAAAAAGCTGCACCGGGTGAGGGAAACCCGGTGGCATTATATTTACCGGGATATATTATTCAATATTTATAAGAATGCCACCGTGCTGTTCATGATCGAACTGTTGCAGAAAACGATCCGGCAACCGGAAGAGAACCCAGATCTGTACAACTTTATTGAAGATGCACTGATAGAATTAGATAAGGCAGGTACTACAACGGCAGCCAATTACCCCTTGTTTTTCCTGGTGCACCTGCCTGCTTTTTTAGGATTCAGCATACAGGACAATTATTCCGTCCCGGAAAATATACTCAACCTCAAAGACGGACGTTTCGTAGCCGGTGTTCCCCACCACGAATACTATGTGCCGCCCCCTCTTTCCGAATATATCAGTGATTTAATGCATGTGAGACATCCTTCTGAATCGGAACAGATCCCGCTGAACAATGCAACAAGGCGCCAGATAACCGATCACCTCCTGCACTTTTACCGGCTCCATATACAGGATTTTGCCAGCATGAGGTCCCTCTCCGTACTGCAGCAGGTATTTTCTTAAACTGCACAGCAATAGTTTCATGCCGGTGAACGATATATAAT
>CAKSVK010000219.1 GCA_934502905.1 uncultured Chitinophagaceae bacterium | reverse complement strand
ATGCAGAAACGGGATATTTCTTTTACTCCTCTGGCTATGCCCAGCCTTAGCGGCCCCGGCGCTATATCTGTTGTTATAGGCATGAGCTCTATTGCAAAAGGGGCCTGGCTGGATTACCTCTATATTGCTATCGGTATACTGGCGGTAGCGGCAATTGTATATATTACTTTACGGTCTTCTACCAGGCTGGTGAAGCTGCTGGGGGTAAACGGCTTACATGCCATGACAAAAATTATGGGTTTTATCATTCTCTGTGTAGGCGTACAGTTTGTAGTAACCGGTGTGCTGGGTGTTGCAACGGGCGACCAGGTACGGGATTTTATCGAGTCTTTCGGGAAATAGATTTCTTCACAGTTCATGGGATTCCTCTCCGGCTTCGCAGGTGTCGGAATGACGGGAAAGACAACGTATCGTCATCCCAAGTACCCCATTAATATCCTCAATCATTGAGGCGTGACATATGGGAGCTTTCTATCTAACGGCGCGTGGGGACACGCGCCGGGGCACCCGCCGCCCGGTTGCGTGTCCTCACGCAACCTTTGCAAAATGTTGATAACCGGTAGATTGCATGATACGTCATTGGCACCGGAGGGAGATATCTCATAAAGCTAAAAAAGCTATAAGAGATATCTCCCCGATCATTCCGGGCGGCTGAGATGACAATTGATTGAATCCCATTCTTATTTCACTTCAATTCTCCTGCCTTCCGAATGGGAAATAAATTCGGGGGCATACATACACTGAATAGTCGCAATACCAACGGAAAAATTACCCTGGTGCGTAACGAACAGCGGGTATTCAAACACATAAGTGCCTTTATACAAACGGTCGAAAAAGAAATTGGCAGAGGCATCTTTGGTAGCTTCATAATATCCCAGTCCACCCTGCCACTTGTAGCTGCTCAACACATTCACCGGCTCTGTGCCTGCGGCCCGCGTATCTTTCATGTGTACATACTCCATATCCCTGTCAACGCGTAATTCAATCCTTACTTTTAACTTGTCACCAGGCTTCAGCGATGTGTTGCTCACGGGTTCCAATACAGGTCCCCGGTCGCTGTTCCGCTCTACGAATAATTCTTTTTTCAGTTGCAAGGCCATTTTTTCGCCATCAGCCGCTGTTATCTTGTCCATATCTTCAAAATACTGCCAGTACACCGACCCCCAGCTTCCGCCGGTCTCTTTGCCAGAAGATTGCACTGAGACCCGGATATCACCCATGGCAGGTGATACGTCTTTACCTTCCATATGATATTTAAAATAACCGGTTCCTGCTTCATCTGTTTCTTTCGATGAAAACTGTTTGTTTCCCAGCCCGATCGTTACTGCAGGACTTTCCGTTAACCAGTTGCTGCCTTGCAGGAGCAATGCATAACAGGCTTCTGCAGTGGCTTTCGTATTACCCCAGTGCTGGGTTTGCTTTTGCTTCAGCAGCCATATTTTCATATCATTTACAGCTTTGCTGTCTGCCGCTATTTCTGTAAAAGCTTCTATCAGCAGTGCCTGCGTCTCTACCGGGGCCTGGTGCCAGTAGTATCCCGGGCGGATATCTTTCCAGTACATGCCCAGCTCTTCGTGCTGCACCGCATTTTCTTTCAGGGAAGCAAGGATCTTTTTGGGGGTTTCCCTGTCGCCGTTGCGGTACAGGGACAGCGCGATCATACCCTGCATATACCTGCTCTGTGACAACCAGTATTTTTTAGATTGATCTATGTAGAATTTATAAGCCGTTGCAGAAGCATCTGTCACTTTTTGACCGGGGAAGAAGCTCCGCATATACAGGTATTGAATGGCGGTACCGTTCAGCTGATTTTTTTTCAGGTCTGCTTTATTTTTTAATAAAGTTTCGTAGTCTTCCCTGATCCTCTTATCGCTGTAATTCAGTCCCTTTTGGATAACCTCATTCCATTCGCCTGCCATATTTTCCGGTGTGTTCGCTTTCAGCTTTTGCAGGTGACCCACCCCGCTGATGATGTACTGGGTGATATAACGGTCGTCTCTGCCGCCTTTGAACCACGCAAAACCGCCATTGGGCGTTTGCATGTCTTTCAGCTTGTTAAAGCTGCTGATCGCCTCGCTGCTCATGCGTACCATATCAAACAGCCAGGCAATTCTTTTCTTCTGCTCTGTTTCATTATTCGCTTCGGCAAGCCAGGGTGTTTCCTGCAGCAGTACCGCTTTCAGCTCTTCATTTTTCTGCAGCGCAGATACCAGCGCTTTTTGATCCTTTATTTCCTGCTGCCATTTTTCAACAATGGCTTTGATGTTGGGGCTGCTGTTGGCAATGGTGCTGGCAAGCATATTGGCATAATACCGGCTGAAAGTCTGTTCTGCGCATTCATACGGGTATTCCACCAGGTAGGGGAGGGACTGAACGGCATACCACGCAGGATTGGCAGTATACTCTACCGTTAGTCCATAGCTTTGCAGGGAATTGCTTTTGTCCGCGTTCAGTAGTTTCCCAAACCTGAACTTTTTAGTTCCGGCTGTCCGCATGTTGATCGGCAGTGCTTCTGTGACCAGCGTCTGGTTAGTGAGGACCGGGAGCATATTTTCTTCTCCGTCGGAAAGCTTTTTTCCTTCTTTCTCACCGGAAGCGCTGATCCTGTATAATAAAGCTGACCGGAAACCGGATGGAACAGCGATCTGGAAACCTACCGCTGCGCTTTGCCCCCCGGCTGCCGAGAATTCTTTTACGGGCACCGCATTGTTGAACAGGTGATCCACGGGCTGGTTAGTAGCCGCATCAAACAGCTCCAGCTTTACAAAACCGTTCAGGAGCTGCTCACTCATATTCACGATTTTAGCGCTGAAGACCATGGTGTCTTTTTCCCTCACAAACCTCGGTGCATTCGGCTGCACCATCAGCTCTTTTTGCGTAACAGTGAGCTTTTGCGCCAGGCCGAAGGCCAGGTCCCTGGTATGGGCAATCGTCATCAGTTTCCACTGTGTAAGGGCCTCCGGCATGGTAAAGCTGAAGCTGATATTACCGGTGGTATCTGTTTTCAGATCGGGGAAAAAGAAAGCGGTTTCATTAAAATTACTGCGGACAGGAGCGCTGTTGTTCGTTTCTCCCTCTGTTGCCGGCGGAGCAGGAGGGGGCGGAGGTACTACGCCCGATTCGTCATAACCTGCCTGTGCGGCGACTCCAACACTTTCAGCTTCTGCATTCGCCATCATATCAGCATTTGCAAAAGCCTTTTCTTCTTTCGCCTGCACCATCGGCGCTGCCATCCTGCGCATTTCCCGGTAAATACCGCCTCCTCCGGAAGGAGCATAAGCTGATATCAGCTGATCGTATCTTTTTTCAAAGGTCTGGTGTTTCACCGGAATGGTATTATAGTCATCGGAAGAGGCGCTCAGGAAAGAGGTTTCTCCTGTCCAATAAGAATGGTTGTAGTAAGTGGGCCACAGGTAAGGTGTATACCAGCTATGTGGTTTGAACTGATCCAGCGATGCATCGTACATAGACGCCAGCATTTCTGCGGCCAGCTTTTCACCTTTTGATCCTTTTACCGTTACCTCCCATTTCTCTTCGCTGCCCGGTTCGGTTTTATCCCGGAAAGTAGAGAACTGCACATCCAGGGTTTTGTTGGTCCAGGGCACCGTTACATTGTCTGACCGGCTGAAGAGCCGGTTATTTTTTACAAAAAAACGGCTGATGCCAAATCCGCCACGATCTTTTTCCGATGCCGGGAAGCTGAAGCTTTGCTTTTCGTTATTCAACGTATAGAAAGTGTATTCGCCGGCAGGTGGCGGCATGTCATCTTCGTTGCTGATTCCGGTTTTTTCCACTACCAGGAAAACATCTTTGGCAGCAGTACCGGTCAGGAAGGCTGCTGTTTCCCCCGGCTCTATCTTATCTTTTAAGGTTGTTGCCCAGAAGTAATCTTCCACCGGAACGGTTTTCACATTTTTGTCGTAGAGCTGCACATAAGCCAGTGTTGTCACATCGCCGCCATCTTTGTCTTTGGCTATGGCCTCTATTACGTACCAACCCGGTTTCCAGTGCACACCGGCGGCAGATACGCTGGTATCTCCTTTACTGTCTATCGTGCTGCTGAGTGATGCAGGTCCTTTTTTCCAGTTACGATAGTCACTTTCGTTCTTGTATTCGTCGTATGGAAATAGTTTGATGTATGCTGCTTCGTTATACAGGAAACGGTCGGGCTGATCCCAATAACGTTTACGGATGAGCCTGCCCGGACCCTGCAGTGGATAGACCCGGATAGTAGCTTTTGTCTCCTGTAGCTCTTCACTCAGGTTTTTGCTGGTTATCCTGAACTTCTTGAAATCGTCTGTAGCCACCGGCATTTCCGGTACCTGTATATTTAATACCAGTGATTTGTAACCGACAGGCACGGTGGTCGTGGCGCTTCTGGTTTCGCCGTTGAGGTCGGTTACATCGGCTTCAACACTATATTGAAAAACAGGATCCAGCT
The DNA here is from genome assembly GCA_934502905.1 of uncultured Chitinophagaceae bacterium. Classification (GTDB taxonomy): domain Bacteria; phylum Bacteroidota; class Bacteroidia; order Chitinophagales; family Chitinophagaceae; genus Agriterribacter. The sequence goes on along the minus strand of CAKSVK010000219.1, from coordinate 478 downwards.
CTTTTGAAATGCTGTGATCCGGTATGGCTGCAAAACGGATGATGAACTTTCCTTCCTTATCCGTAGTGGTCTCTCCGTTTGTGATTTCCATCCTGCTGGTGCGTGGTAGTGCTATCCTGTAGAACCACCAGGGTTGCGGGAAACGTACATTCCTGTATACCCGGTATTTTACTTTGGCCCCGTCTATTTGATTGCCGGCATAGGCCTTTGCAGCTCCTGTTACACTAACGGTATCATTTATGCGAAAACTTTCTTTAGGTGCGTTGATCTCGGTAAAGAACTTAGGTCTCTTATATTCCTCTACGGAAAGGCTGGTGCTGCCATTGATATCTTCTGCAGCAATGGTGAAAAGGCCTGTCAATGCCTGTTGGGGCAGCCTGAAGGTGCCTGATACAGACCCGTAATCGTTGGAAGTAAGGGTCAGGGAATCTATGACCTGGTGATTTGCATCGTACAACCGGATCGTAATGGTCTTACC
>CAKSVK010000218.1 GCA_934502905.1 uncultured Chitinophagaceae bacterium | reverse complement strand
ACACAATACCGATCTTCAGTCTGCGCAACGTAAAAGACGGTTATGAATTTGAGTATAGTTTAAGCATAAAGAATATCCACCTCCCGTTTATTGACAATGAAGGAGTCACGATCAGGATCCCAGACATGTGTACCCTTGATCCGATAGGAATGGCAAAAAAGCATAACATTTCATTGGGTGAGATAAAACGAAAAACAGACTTCGAATTGATGGTTGATCAGCAAGCATTTAATATGCGCGTTAATAATGGGGTTTTACCAACCATTGAAATTGCGGGGCATATCTTTTATGTGGATATACAAATGGATATGCTGCGCCCTAAAGATGACTTCGCTTCCAGTGGTATTGTGTTCTCAGAGATAGGGACGTATTATAATTTTGAAAAAAAAGCCTATACTATTCCTTACAATCCGAGAACACATGAATTCCAGGAACCTGATTACCGGACTATAAAGGAGTTACCCAAAGATTTAATTGCTGTTGAATTTCCATCCGAAAGATCACTTGACAGAATAGGCTGGAACAGGAAGTTTGGATTTGATCTTAAACATGGATTGTTTATGAATGGTTTAAAATTAAAATTTTCTGCAGCCGAGATTCCCTGGAAAGATACTTTTCTAGCTGGCTTGATTAAAAGCAACATCAGATCAGAAAGCCGACAAAAGGAAGCTATCGAAAAACAACAACCAGCTCAAAATAAAAATACCCGAAGGGGACGGAAAATGTAGTAAGAAGTCATGCGTTAAGGTGCCCCGTTATCAAGCGACGAAAGGGTTGAATTTTTTATTGGCTGGTACGGCCACTCACTGCCAAATAGTTTCACTTAAAGTCAATTTGTTATTTGGCTTTTTGTGCCGGATATTTTTGTAATCTAACAAAAGACAAAAATTTTAATGAACTAAATCCAGTATCAACTATGGAAAGAGAATTGCCCACAATTGCAAGAGCCGGAACCGAGTTTGTTGTCGATATCACTGAATTCGCACTGCGCGAAAAATCAAACCCCGAGAACCGTATTTATATAAACGAGATGTCCGAATTTGGTCAGGGTTATTTATTTCAATACAACATAAAAGAAGGACGGGTTCCCACGCCCTGGACAGAGGACTATCTTAAGGACCTGGTGTATGTAAAGATCCCCGAATTTGTCGCACTGGACCCGGTTGGTATGGCAAAAAAATACAACCTCACGGTGGAGGAAATCAGGAATAAAAGAGATTTTGATCTTATGGTTGATCGGGAGGCATTTGACAGGCGGGTAAATAAGGGAGTATTACCTACCATTAATATACAGGGATGCATATTCGTTGTAGAACTGGATAAAGGTGTACTACGTCCTAACGCCGATTTCAGTTCAAAGGCCTTGGTACTAACAGACTTTAAAGATCACCTCTTCTATGACGGTGATTGTTATATGGTGCCATTCGATACAAAAGCGAAGGAGTTTCGACGACTAGATTATGATACTATAACGAAACTTCCTGAAGAATTGATCCTTGTGTCATTTCCGAACGAGCGCCAAATGGATCCTGTAGGTTGGAACATACGTAACGGGCTTGATCCGAAGTTCGCATTGAAGACAATAGACTTAAAACCAGAGATTGTTCCTGATATTATTCCCTGGGGAGAAACAATGATACCCGGTATCATTAAGGATAATCTCAAAAAAATGCAACTGCACCAGCCGGGCAGAAAAGAGGCTGCAAAAAATACCGGGAAGCAGCAACGAAAGCGAGGTAGGAAAATATAGAAAGCAATCTACAAGACGAGGCGTCAAACATAAAAAGGTTTGACGCCTTTTTTTATTTTTTACTCCATAGAACTACCTCTCACAGCCAAGTGATTCCCGTCAGAGACACTTCTCTATAATGCCTTTGGTTCTGTAACACTTTTGTTTCGAAGCCCGCGTAAAGCGGAAATGAGTAACAAAAAAATGTTTCAGATTATGAAAAGAAAAAGGAAAAAAATACTGCTGACCTGTGCTGTTCTGCTGTCTGCAGTGAATGTATTTGCCCAGGGCAATGGAGGCGCCGGAATTAACGAAGCTGCGCAAATGGTAACGAGTTATTTTGACCCCGCTACCAAATTAATTTATGCCATCGGCGCCGTTGTCGGCCTCATCGGGGGCGTGAAGGTGTATAACAAATTCAGCAGTGGCGACCCTGATACAAGCAAGACGGCGGCCAGCTGGTTCGGAGCCTGCATCTTCTTAATTGTTGCTGCTACAGTTCTTCGTTCATTCTTCCTGTAAATCCAATGCTTGTATGAATACTTACAATATTAATAAAGGCATTGGCAGAACCGTTGAGTTCAAAGGACTGAAAGCGCAATACCTGTTCATTTTTGCCGGCGGCTTGCTCGGTGTGCTTATCCTGGTAATGATAATGTACATGGCAGGTGCAAACTCTTATGTGTGCCTGTTCATCGGGGCTGGCGGTGCATCTCTTATTGTGTGGCAAACATTCGCATTGAATGGCAAGTATGGTGAACATGGATTGATGAAAATCGGTGCAAAAAAAAGGCATCCGAAATATATCATCTGCCGCAAGCCTGTACATCGCTATTTAAAGTTCACCTCTAAATCCAATGCCCTATGAGAAACAAAGGAAAAGCCACAACCCTGGAACACAAGTTTCCTCTTTTGGCGGTGGAACACAACTGCATTATTTCAAAAGATGCCGACATCACCGCTTGCTTCCGGGTTCATCTGCCGGAATTGTTTACGGTAGCATCACCGGAGTATGATGCTATTCATTCCGCATGGCATAAGGCTATCAAGACTTTGCCCGATTATTCTATCATCCACAAGCAGGACTGGTATATTAAGGAAAACTACGCACCGGATATTGCGCAGGATGGATTTAGTTTTCTTGCAAAATCTTACCAGCAGCATTTTAACGAGCGTCCTTTTCTCAATCATTACTGTTATCTGTTCCTTACCAAGACAACAAAGGACAGAATGCGGATGCAGAGCAATTTCTCATCCCTTTGCAAAGGTGTGCTTATCCCAAAAGAAATAAGGGATAAAGAAGCTGTCCGCCGTTTTATGGAAGCGGTTGCGCAGTTTGAACGCATTGTAAACGACAGTGGTTTTGTTAAGCTGGAACGTCTTTCTGAAAATGATATTGTTGGTACGGACGATACCCAGGGACTGTTAGAACAATACCTTACTCTTTCAAGGGAACCCGGAACAGCGATGCAGGATATTGCGCTTGGTGCTGAAGAAGTGCGCATCGGTAATAACCGGTTGTGCCTGCACACCCTGTCCGATACGGACGATTTACCCGGTACGGTATCTCCGAATACCCGGTACGAAAAATTATCAACCGACCGCAGCGATTGCCTTTTGTCTTTTGCTGCCCCGGTTGGTTTACTTCTATCATGTAATCATATCTATAATCAGTATTTGTTTTTGGACAACTCGGATGAGAACCTGCGCAAGTTTGAAAAGTCTGCCCGCAATATGCATTCGCTGGCAAGGTACAGTCGTGCAAACCAAATCAACAAAGAGTGGATAGAAAGGTATTTGAACGAAGCCCACAGCTTCGGGCTTTCTTCTATCCGGGCGCACTTTAATATCATGGCGTGGTCGGATGACCCGACCGAGCTCAAGCAGCTAAAGAACGACACAGGCAGCGCCCTGGCTTTGATGGAGTGTAAGCCGCGTCATAACACGGTTGATGTTGCCACGCTGTATTGGGCTGGTATGCCTGGCAATGCTGGCGACTTTCCGGCAGAAGAGAGTTTTTACACTTTCATTGAGCCGGCATTATGCTTCTTCACAGAAGAAACGAACTACCAGAGTTCCCTCTCGCCATTCGGTATTAAAATGGCAGACCGATTGACCGGTAAGCCTGTCCACCTGGATATATCGGATTTGCCAATGAAGCGGGGTATCATTACGAACCGCAATAAATTCATCCTGGGGCCATCAGGGAGCGGCAAGTCTTTTTTTACCAATCACATGGTTAGGCAATACTATGAGCAGGGCGCACACGTCCTGCTTGTCGATACCGGTAATTCGTATCAGGGATTATGCGAATTGGTTAACGGGAAAACCAAAGGCGCGGATGGTGTGTACTTCACTTATACCGAAGATAATCCAATCGCCTTTAATCCTTTCTATACAGATGACGGTGTGTTTGATATTGAGAAAAGGGAAAGTATCAAAACGCTCATCCTTACACTATGGAAGCGGGATGATGAAGCACCCAGGCGTTCGGAAGAAGTGGCATTGTCTAATGCAGTGAGCGGTTATATTGAGCGCATTAAACAATTAGACGAACACCCGTCATTCAACGGTTTTTACGAGTACGTGAAAACCGATTACAAAAAGGTGCTGGAAGAAAAGCAAGTACGGGAGAAGGACTTTGACCTTGCTAATTTCCTGAATGTATTGGAACCTTATTATAAAAATGGAGAGTACGATTATTTGCTCAACTCCGACAAGCAATTAGACCTGCTTTCCAAACGCTTTATAGTCTTTGAAATTGATGCGATAAAAGACCACAAAATTTTGTTTCCCATAGTTACAATCATAATTATGGAGGTCTTCATCAACAAGATGCGAAGGCTCAAAGGCGTGCGAAAACTGATATTGATTGAGGAAGCGTGGAAGGCGATTGCGAAAGAGGGAATGGCAGAATACATCAAATATTTGTTTAAAACTGTCCGCAAATTTTTTGGCGAAGCCATAGTCGTAACTCAGGAAGTGGATGATATTATCCAGTCTCCTATTGTCAAGGAAAGCATCATTAATAACAGCGACTGCAAAATCCTGCTCGACCAACGTAAATACATGAACAAGTTTGACGACATCCAGGCGATGTTGGGACTTACGGACAAAGAGAAGGGGCAGGTACTTTCTATCAACATGAACAATGATCCAAGCCGCCTCTATAAAGAGGTTTGGATTGGGTTGGGCGGTACGCAAT
>CAKSVK010000217.1 GCA_934502905.1 uncultured Chitinophagaceae bacterium | reverse complement strand
AGTAAGATTGAAAAAGATATGGAGCGTGATTTCTGGATGAGTGCCGAAGAGGCTAAGGCTTACGGTATTGTTGACGAGGTGATGGGGAGCTAGTCGTGGCTAAGCAGTTTTTTACCTACGATTTTGACTTCATGATTGATCGTAGTCCGGCTGAGACAGGTGATGTTTTTAAGCGTGCTGCTCAGCTCTACGCTGAGTCGGAGGCCGGCAATCTTGATAAGAACTTTGCCTATGGTGAGATGCCTAGCTCAGATGGGGAGGGTTTTTTCCCGATCTAAGCTACTGGTGGTGAAGAGATTAAGTTTGGTAATATTGAGAAACAGCAAGATGTTCTATTTGAAAACATTGTTAAGCATTTGGGTGTGCCCCCGATAAGAAAAAACTACGGCTCCTACCCTCACCTTGTTTTTCTAACCGGGGCTGGGCTTTCCGCTGCTATCCCTCACGCATTGACCAACACACAAAGGCAAAATTTTAAAGGATCGGCTATTGTAACATAACGCGAAATTATAGGACAAAACGGGCAATCGGAGCGGAGATTCCGTAAACCCCTCAGCCCGATAGCCTTGTTTAGCCTTGAATGTTACGACTTCAACACTGTTTCCTTTCAGCGCGGTTAGGTTGTTCGATACGCTTTCAGATCTTTCCTCAAACTGCAATTCAAATAACTGGTGCCGGTTGACCAGAATAATCTGGTAAAGACAATTGAAAATAAATTCCTATTTTAGCCGGACCAAAGCCTTATCCCTATAAAATATACCGCAAACTAATACTGTAAAAAACTATGTTTAAAACCTATCAGAAAGAATAAAAAGAGCATCATCAATTGCAATTGCTTACTAATCCTGAAAACTGCATTGGAGGCACTGTAGCAAAAAGTCTCAGGCTTTTGCGTTTACAGCTTATCAACCGGAATTTTTGTATTCATAGACTTCAAGCCCCAAGGCATAGAGCCTGATAAACTCTATATATTCCCTGCCGGTCATACCCTTATATTTTTACCAACAATATTTGCAGTGCATTTATTGTCTTAACCTACCCTGCTTTATCACTAAACACAACAGAAAACCCTGGCTATTATGAAAAAACAATTTTTCTTATTGGTCTTTAGTACGGCTATATTGCTGTTTTCCATTACCAAAAGCTATGCGCAAACACCGTTTCCCTGCAATAACACATTGTACCTTAGCAATGGTACTACCCTGTATGAGTATTCGGTCAGCGGAGTGCAGACTCCACTTTTTACCGTAGGAAATGTCAATGCACTGGCATATTCAACTACAGGACTGTTATGGGCATTTGACCAGACAGCTCAGAAAGTGGTTATCATAGGTGGGGACGGCAGTATAACAGCCGAGACCATTCCGGACTTACCTACTGGTGGTGCTGATTACAATGTGGGTGCTATTGATACGAACGGCTACTATTACCTCTATAACGGGCAGCAGGGCGGCAGGTTCTACATTATAGATACCGATCCCAGCCGCCCGGCTACTTATGGAAAGCTGGTGGATCCCAACATTACCGGCGGAGTGGTACCTTATGACCTGGACACACGCCCAACGGTGGGAACTCCTATCTATCCCCTGTTCCCCAACCAGGGAAATCGCAGAATAATCTCCGACTGGTGCATAAACCCCAACGACGGACAATTATATACCGTAACCAATGCTAACTCTTACAGACCTTTTCGCCTCATCAGCTACAACCCCATAACCGGTCAACTTACAGAACATACAACAAACGAAATTACTGGGGGTGGCACCGGTACCGGCTTCAAGGGCAACAGCAGCTTTGGGGCAATTTTCATTGACACGGACGGGAATTTTTTTGTATTCGGCAACACACACGGCCACTTGTATAGTATCAATCCTGCTACCTCTACCGCAACAAGGTTGTCCACAACTGCCATCTCATCATCCAATATAGATGGAGCCAACTGTATCCTCTCTAACCTGATGCTGCCGATAAAGCTCGTCGGCTTTGAAGCATATAAAAAAGGCAGTGTGGCAGAGCTTGTTTGGACTACCGCGGTGGAACAAAACAATAGAGGTTTTGCCATAGAACGCAGCGCCGACGGACGTACGTGGGTGAATCTCGGTTTTGTGAGCAGCAAAGCAGAAAACGGCAACAGCAGCCAAAAGTTAGAGTACACTTTTATTGATAATGCTCCCTTTGCCGGTATTAACTATTATCGCTTGAAGCAAGCCGATTTTGATGGTAAGTATGAATATAGTTCTGTAAAGGTTATCCGTTTCGGTAAAGAAAACACTATCAATGTTTATCCTAACCCCGTAAAAGACCGTATTACCATTACAGGATTGACAGGCACAGAGCAGATAAGAATATATAACACTTCGGGCAGGTTGATTTATCAGCAAAAAGCAGATAATGGCAATATGAATATTTCATTACATCCTTTAAGAGAAGGTTTGTATTATGTACAGGTTGTGGGTACTGATGGGCGTATCTCGTCGCACCATAAGATGATAAAAAACAACTAAAACAAGATACAAAAGTTTAAAATCTGCACCATAAAGAGATGTCAGACTTTTTGTTTCATACCAGACCTTCCGGTATTTTCCGTTACCGGTCATACAGATCACAGCACAAAATGGAGAAGCGGTGCGAATGCACCTCCGGAAGCTTATTTTCCTGAAAAAATCCGGGATGTTGATGGTTTTTAAATTAACTTTAAAAAGGATAAAACCGATACTGAAAACGTAACCGGATAAAAGTATAAACAAGGAATAATTTGACCGCTCACGTAACATATTTCATTGTCCGGGGCAAACAGAAGCTGAAACTATTATTGGGTCTCTGTTTGACCCTCCTGGTTACGGCAAACATCGCACTGGACTATTTGTTTTCGGAATTCCAGGGCAGCGCCTTTTATCTTTCCGAGTCGCTGCTGTTCAGCTCGTACTGGGTTTTGTATCTTCCCCTGTTGCCTTTGCTCTTACAGCTGACAAAGAGAACGGAAAAGCCTGAGTTGAAATTAGCGCTCACCGGTGCTGCCATAGCCGTGCACCTGCTTGTATATCCTGCATTGGTCGGGTTGTTATCTGCCATGTTCTATGATCACACTTTTTCTTACCGGCAGACCTTTCATTTCGGGTTGTCGGCTTATTGCATAAAAACAGTGCTCATTTACGGGTTTTCTTTGCCGGCTTTTAGCTTCCTGCATAAAAGAGCCAATCCGTTGCCGGTGATCGGTGAAATGAAAGAAGGAAACCCACCAAAGAGCTTCGTCCATTCTATTGTAGTTACCGACAGCAATAATATAAGATCGGTATTGGTGGTAGATGACATTTTTTGTATTTCCGCCAGCCCGCCTTATGTCAGCATCCACCATCTTTCAAAAAAATACCTGCACAACGAAACTTTAAGATCATTGGCAGACCGGTTGGATGAAAAGCAATTTGTACGCATACACAAATCCCATATCGTCAACCTGCAAAAGGTCATTTCTTATCAATCCCGCCAGAATGGGGATTACGATGTTATGCTTTCCGATGGAACCGTTATGAGGGTAAGCCGTAACTATGCAAAGGAGTTTAAATCGAAGCTCGAACAGTATACTCAGCTTACGGTAGAATAAACTCATCTTACCATATTTCATTTGCAAACCAGCCATATACACGCACAACTTTGCCGGAAAAGTTGAAACGATGAAAAATCTGATCGCCTGCAAAGTAATTTTCCTGTGCCTGTTATGGATGAGCTGCCACGGGCAAACCCCTAATGTCACATCCGGCAGCAATGCGAAAATAGTGGGTGGCGGTTGCGACGGCTGCGAACTGATGTACATCGGTATGCCGGAGAATATCCGTTCGGAAGATACAAGTCCCGGCTGGAACGAAAAAGGACAAAAGCTGGTGGTTACCGGAACTGTTTTTCAATTGGACGGGAAAACACCGGCAAAGGATGTCATTATCTATTACTGGCAGACGGATAATAACGGCTATTACTCACCTAAACCGGGAATGGATGAACGGATAAAGCGTCACGGGCATATCCGCGGATGGGTAAAAACGGATGCAAACGGGCAATATACAATCAAAACCATCCGTCCTGCCCCTTACCCGGATGATGTGTTGCCGGCGCATATTCATTTGTCCGTCAAGGAGCCGGATGTAGCGAATGAATATTATACTGATGAGATCAATTTTGATGATGATACACTGCTGATCCCCCATTTCAAAAAATACCCGCAGGAAAACCGTGGTGGAAATGGTGTGGTGAGGGTGTTGCTCAAAGACAGCCTGCAGGTAGCCGAACATGATATTATTCTCGGGCTGAACATTCCCAATTATCCGAAGAAAACAGGTACAGCAAAACAATCCGGTTTACATATCGGCGAAGACCAGCCCTCCTTTATACCCTTTCATGCATCCGGACCGGATAAAGGAACGCAAACCTGCCCGGTGTGCAAATACGGACGCTATCACGGTATCATCTATTTTGTGGGAAACAGTCCTGACCGGACAGGTATAAAAAGCTGGCTGCAGTTCCTGGAACAGGAAAGTGAAAAACGCAAAAAATACCTGAAAGTGTACTTTGTGTATGGAAACGACAAAAATTACCGGCAACAGGAACGGCAGGCGCAACTGGAAGAACTGGGAAATGAGCTCAGGCTTAACAATACGGCATTGACCTTTGTGCCTTCCTTCTCCGATAAAGCAACCGAGGTGCATGTAAACAAAATAAACCCGGATGTGGAAAACACTTTTATCATTTACCGGAACAGGCGCATTGTTGATAAATATACAGACCTGCAGCCCACACCGGAAAATTTCGTTAGGGTCACTCACTCGTTAGACAGAACACGGGGAGCGTTTTTTAATTTACCTGAGCCGGGGCATGATTAATATGACGCCCGAGTGATCTTGTTTTTCGTTTCCGTTTTAGCATTATCCCCTTAAGAAACCCAAGAGTAGCTAACTGATCTTAAACAAGGCTTCGATATCACTTATTTCAATATTTATTCTCTTTAATTCCAGTGCATACAGTAG
>CAKSVK010000216.1 GCA_934502905.1 uncultured Chitinophagaceae bacterium | reverse complement strand
CCAGCTTTTTACTGTGCTTATCAACCGGGTGTTGCAGCTCCGATTCTATTTTCGACTACAGGTCCAGTACAAGCTGCCGTTCCCTGGACGACAAATGCAGCGCTTCATTGGTATTATAGCTGAAAAAAGTATAATCGTTTATGCTCTTTGCCAGTGAAGTACCACGTATCAGGTCTGGGTGAAAAACCAAGGCGTGGCCCATCGGCTGATAATACTCTGTTTTATTGGCAACATCAACCACCTGGCCCGGGGCAACAAATACCAGGGTTCCCTCCTGGTAGTCATAGGTTGCACGTCCATAAATCAAATCGCCACACACCACATCTTTCAGGAAGACACAATATATCCCGAAATTCATTTTAGACCCTGTTCTTCTATTGGCTTTTGAAAAGTCAATCACACTCACCAGCGGATGCAATGTTTCGTGGTTGTTAAAAGCATTGTATTCACTGATCATATCAAAATTGCGTACCTGTGTCATTGCTGTTACTTTTTCAGTACAAAGGTAAACCTTCTTATTACGGGATAACCATCTCCATATGCCAATCAGTAATATTGGTAGTAAAAACAGTAATTGATATACCTGTTATCTTAATTAATGTGGTGAATTTTGTTTTTTCGCAGGCAGGTAGTGACAGCGAGGCTGTGCGAGGCGAAGACGCCTCGCACAGCGGAAACTGAAATACGCTCGTTAACTCAAAAAATGATGACATGAAAAAATCAAATCTAAATCGCCGCAAATTTCTTAGCGCAGGAGCATTGGCCACATCTGCACTGGCTTTAGGAACATTAGGCGTTCCGCAAGGCGGTATTGCCCGATCCAATAATAGTAAAATGGCTCACTCAGGTGGAGATGCCCCTAAACGGAAATTGGGCACCGGCGAACATAGTATTGAAGTATCGGCATTAGGCCTGGGCTGTATGGGTATGAGCTATCACCGGAGCTTTGTTCCTGATAAAAAGGCAATGATCACTTTGATCAGGAAGGCAGTTGACCTGGGCGTTAATCTCTTTGACACGGCAGAAGCATACGGGCCCTTTGTAAATGAGCAATTGATTGGTGAATCGCTGGAGCCCGTTCGTAAAAAGGTCATTATTGCTACAAAATTCGGTTTTATGGATGGCAGGCCGGAAAAGGGATTGGACAGCAGCCCGAAAAGGATCAGGCAGGTGGTAGAAAATTCTCTTAAAATCTTAAGAACGGACTATATAGACCTGTTGTATCAGCATCGCGTTGATCCCAATGTACCTATGGAAGAAGTTGCCGGAACGGTAAAAAAACTGATCGCGGAGGGCAAGGTAAAACACTTCGGCTTGAGTGAACGGGATTTTAATACGAGTAAAGGCGGGTTGGATGCCATCCGTAAAGCCCATGCTATACAACCTGTAACTGCCATTCAAAGTGAATATTCCGTTATGACACGCAATCCCGAAAACCGGGTATTGGATCTATGCGCGGAATTGGGGATAGGGTTTGTTCCATACAGCCCATTAAGCCGCGGACTGATCAGCGGGTATATCAATGAGCGCACCAAATACGATCCCGGGAATGATAACAGGACAACCTTACCACGCTACAATCCCGAAAACATTATTGCCAACTGGCCGGTAATAGATATTTTAAAAGCGTTTGGCGACCACCGGGGACTGACCGTAGCACAGGTGGCATTAGCCTGGCTACTGGCGCAAAAGCCGTTTATCGTTCCTGTTCCCGGCACTACCAAGCTGGCGCACCTGCAGGAGAATATGTGGTCGGCAGATTACCAGTTTACTACAGAAGAATTGAAAAAGCTCACAGCAGATCTGTCAGCGCTGAAAATTGTTGGTGAGCGTTATACTACGGGGTATCCAACAAATAAATAAGAAAATGAAGGAAAGAATATTAGTATGCCTTTTTCTGGCAATAAGTTCGTCCCTTTCCGCACAAAAAAACAGCAGGCAAAGCTCTTTGACGATCGAAGAACAAGGCAGCTTTGCTGTTGGCGGCACGGTGATCACTAACCCGGGAAAATACGACCCGGTTAAACGTACACCCCAGGGACAAACATTTCATGGCGACCATGCTTATGTGTTTTACCAGATTCCTGTGAAGACCCGTAAATACCCGTTGGTGATGTGGCATGGCATCGGGCAATTCTCCAAAACATGGGAAACAACGCCGGATGGCCGTGAAGGGTATCAGAATATATTTTTGCGCAGGCGTTTCAGCGTTTATGTATTAGATCAGCCACGGCGGGGCAATGCAGGCAGAAGTACAGCCAACGCCACTATTGAAGCCATTCCTGATGAACAAAACTGGTTCGGAACATTCCGGGTGGGTATCTGGCCAAACTATTTTCCCGGTGTGCAATTTTCAAAAGACCCGGAAACGCTGAACCAGTATTTCCGTTCCATGACGCCCAGCATAGGCCCTATTGATTACGATGTAAATACCAATGCAGTTGCTGCGTTGTTCGATAAGATCGGCCCCGGTATTCTTGTTACGCATTCACATTCCGGGGGAATGGGTTGGCTTACCGCTATTAAAAACCAAAATATAAAAGCAATCGTTTCTTACGAGCCCGGTAGTGGTTTTGTATTTCCCGAAGGCGAAACACCTGCACCCATAGCAAGCTCGGTCGGCGCGCTTGAAGCAACAAGTGTGTCCATGAAAGACTTTATGATGCTTACCAAAATTCCCATCGTGATTTATTATGGAGATAATATCCCGGAAATACCCTCCGACAACCCTGGTGCAGATGGATGGCGGGCACGTTTGGAAATGGCAAGGCTATGGAGAGATGCGGTAAACAGGCATGGCGGTGATGTAACCGTGATACATCTTCCCGAAGCAGGGCTTAAAGGCAATACGCATTTTCCGTTTTCAGATTTGAATAATATAGCAGTGGCGGACCTGATGAGCAAATGGCTGAAAGAAAAAGGGTTGGACAGGTAGTGTTGTATATAAGTGGATATTTTTTACGTAGGTTTGTAACAGTACAACAATATATTAAGCAGTGCCATCGTCAACGCAACCCCTGATTGATTATTTTAATAAGCTGATCCTGTTAAGCGAAGAAGAGATCAGGTTGGTTGGGGAGTATTTCAAGCCAAGATCGTACAGAAAACGACAATACGTTCTCCAGGAGGGAGATGTGTGCAACCAGTTCAATTTCGTTATAAAAGGCTGCCTGCGTATGTACAAAACAGATGACAGGGGCAATACACATATCATCCAGTTCGCTGCTGAAAACTGGTGGATGATTGATATAGGCAGCTTTCACAAAAGAAAACCTTCACAATTAAATATAGATGCCCTTGAAGATACAATGGTGCTGCAAATCAGCTACGACAATCTTATTGCACTGTACACACAAGCTACCAGGTTTGATCGTATTTTCAGGGTACTTATAGAGAACAGCTATGTAACGCTTCAAAACCGTTTGCTGCAAACGATCAGCTCAACGGCAGAAGAACGGTTTAATTCCTTTATGGAAATGTATCCGCATTTATCCAGCCGCCTGCCACAAACACAAATCGCTTCCTTTTTAGGCATCACACCGGAATTCCTTAGCAGGCTACGGAATCGCAGGGCAAAGCCAAAGTCTTAAACCAGGTCAATACTATTTCCTGATGTAGTTTATTGGAGCAAGGCTACACTCCTATGCAACTTTGTATTGTTAAAGTTATTATTCAATAAAAAGGAAATAGTATGTCAACAACACCCAAAGTAGCCGTTATTGGCTTAGGGAATATCGGAAAAATAGTGGCTGAAAATCTCGTGAAAGGAAATCGTCCTCTTATTATTGCAAGCCGCAAACCAGAAGATGCCGGTACATTCGCACGCCAATTAGGAGGTATTGCAAAACCGCTGGAAATTGCAGAAGCTATTAAGGAAGCAGATATTATTATATTGTCTGTTTGGTTCAGCACTATAAAAGTACTCTTTGAACAATATGCAGCCGAATTACAGGGCAAGATCATCATAGACCCGTCCAATCCCATTGCTCCGGATGGTAGCGGTGGCTTTAAGAAGATCATTGGTGAAAAAGAAAGTGCCGGGGAGCTTAACGCCGCAGCCCTGCCCAAAAGCGCTAAACTGGTAAAAGCTTTCGGAACATTGAGCGCAGCTTCTTTAGCAAGTGCAGCCAGTCAAACACCGGAAAAATCTGTATTATTCTACGCAACAGATGACGTCAGTGTTAACCCGGATGTTGAACAACTTATTGCTGACGGTGGTTTTGATGCAGTACGGGTAGGCGGCATTGATCAATCTATCCGTATAGAAGTGTTTGGCGATCTCCATGAGTTCGGAGCGTTAGGCAAAACAGTTACAGCCGCTGAAGCCAAAATGAAAATCTGAATATATCACGAATCTTTAAAGCAAGCATATTATGAAATGGAGAACAATCACAGGTTTGGCCCTTACAGCATTCGCCTTCCTGAATACGGCAATTGCCCAACCTGTAAAATTTGAAGGCAAAGAATTTGAACTAAACAATGTAAAGGCATCAGTTGTGAAACTGAAAGGACAGAAAGTGCTGAAAATAGAAAGAGATTTAACCGCATTACCTTTTGACAAAAACAACATGGTGTCTACCGTGGACGAACCCACTTATGTCAGGTTGAAAGACGTAAACTTTGAAAACGGCATTATTGAAGTGAAGGTATTGAGCCGTTTACAGGAAACCGCCCCCGATCTTTTCCGTGGGTTTATAGGCGTAGCATTCAGGATTGATGACAGCAACACCAGGTTTCAATCCATATATCTTCGTCCAGCCAATGGCAGGGATGAAAATCAATTCCGCCGGAACCATACGGTTCAGTACTTTTCCTATCCTGGTTATAAATTCGACAGGCTACGGAAAGAGTTCCCCGAAGCTTATGAAACCTATGCTGATATAGGCCTGAACGAATGGATCACTTTGCGGTTAGAAATTAATGACCGCATAGCAAGGCTTTATATCAATGGCCAAAAGCACCCCTCGTTTATTGTGAACGAGATGAAAGAAGCTGTTAAAAGCGGATCAATTGCGCTGTGGGTGGATATAGGT
>CAKSVK010000215.1 GCA_934502905.1 uncultured Chitinophagaceae bacterium | reverse complement strand
ATTGCGAGCCTTACCGTATTCAAGAATTATAACCACTGGAGCAAGAGCGCCCTGGCAGGGCTGACGAAAAAGTTCAGTATGAGCTCTCCTGTGAAGAAGGGACGCAAGGTGGAGGGCAATATGCAGGTACTCTATGATTTTTTGTATAAGCAACAGATACCGCGTACACCTGCACTGTTGTGGCGGGTGGGGTATGGGTTGTGAGGGGAATAACAGCAATTATATTTTGTACTCATTATAAAGTATCAATTACAACTACTATAGCTATGATTCACATCTTGAAAGTTTCTTTTTTTTGCTTGCCTTTCCTTTTCGGGAGCCTTCCTGTATCCGGTCAGCAGGGGAGAGTATTTGACGCTGTCTCCATATCTTCTCCGAATGCAGCATCCTTAGGTAAATATGCGGATATTCCGGTTGATTACAACACCGGCTTACCTCAAATTTCAATACCGGTATACGAAATCAAGTCGGGTCCGTTAAAATTACCGATCAGTTTGAGCTATCATGCTTCCGGCCTTAAAGTTCAGGAAAACGCCAGTTGGGTAGGTGCAGGTTGGTCACTAAATGCCGGTGGCGCTATTACCCGAACAGTGAGGGGGCTACCAGATGACGGATCAATGGTAACAAGCCAGCAGAAAGCACATTACATCCACTACGGGTTTAATAGCTACCCCGGTTTTCCCGAAACAACAGACCCTTCTTTTGTAGACGCTCTGGATGGCGAGCCTGATTTATTCTTCTTTAATTTTAACGGTATCTCAGGAAAGTTCTTTTTTAACGATGACCGAACTCCGGTGCTTGTTCCCGAGCAGGATTTAAAGATCGAGGTAGGATTGGCTGGTGACACCTTTGAACGATTTACCATAACATCACCGGATGGTACGAAATATTATTTTGGTAAGAATGAAAGCAATGTTGCTATCGAGGTTACCACAACAATATCAAGCCAGTTTGGACAGGTAAGTGGTCAGCCTGTTTCCAGTTGGTTTTTAAATAAAATTGAATCAGCAGACGGCGTTAATACCATTCAGCTAAATTATGAAGAAGAAAAGTATAGTTATTATACTTTTTCTACTTCTAAAATTGATGGCTATTCAAGATACCCGTATTCTTCAACCTACCCAAGTTCATCATATGACGCATACCTCGTAAAAAATAATGTAAAAGGTGTAAGGTTAAATCAAATTGTATTTTCTAATGGAATTGTCAATTTTATCCCGGATAACTCCAACAGGGAAGATTTAGCCCGGTATGATTTTAACGATTTGATTGAATATCCAAATGTTGAGGCAAAGGCATTGAAAGAAATCCAGATATCTAACGTTGGCAATACTTTCTGCAAAAAATTCTCTTTTGATTACAGTTATTGGGTTGATAATACTACTGTGGCACCTGTTGTAACAAGATCAGGCGTTTCGGTATCATCCGATACTAAAAGATTAAAGCTGGAATCAATAGAGGAATTGGTTTGCGGACAAACCACAAATCCTGCTGTTTACAGCTTTGCCTATTACGGTGAAAAGGTTCCCCGAAAATTAAGTTTTGGAATGGATTATTGGGGATTTTATAATGGCAGCGATAACAATCATACCATTATACCTACCTACTATGAAAACCTTACAAAAGTTCCCGGTGGAGAAAGAGCGCCCAAATGGCCGGAAATGCGGGGCGGAACACTCTGGAAAATTACGTATCCTACAGGAGGCTATACTAAGTTTGACTACGAGCCTCACGACACGTACGTAAACTATACTATTTTAGAAGAAACATCCTCTCAGTACATACACTTAGGGGGAGATGGCAATGCAAACCGCTCGGTTCCGGATGATTTAACTGTAACAATAACGGAAGGAGGATGTTATGTGAACATGAAAAACAATTCTCCAAACTGGAATGCTTCGCTTAGATTTTTTGATGAGAATAATATATATAAAGGCGGGCTGAATGTTGCTATTGGAGAATCTAAAGAAGAGACGATTTCATTACCCAATGGAACGTTAACAGTAAGACTCACTTTTGATAATGTAGGACCTCTTGATCAAAATCCCTCGGGCTATCCCGCAGAGGCATATATAAAAACCATTAAAAGTACGGGGGTCAACAAAAATGAAATGGTCGGAGGACTTCGTATTCAAAAAACAACAAGCACTCCAGATCTGTATAACTCACCTGTTACAGCTACTTTTGCTTACACTGGAAATGGAACAAACTCTTCGGGAGAACTATACAATCGCCCTACTTTTGTTCAGGGATTCAGAAATGACGGGTGGCGACAATTGAAAGGCAACGGACCCTTTGAAAACTCACCTCCGGCATGCAGCCAAAATGGATGCAGTGTTTGTGATCCTCCGGCAAGTATCAGTTTCCCTTATGTAAAATCAGGGGGAGACCTGAGACCCATGGCAGCCATACAAGGCAATCACATGGGATATACTAAAGTTGTTGTAAGACAAAATAAAAATGGTTCGAAAACATACGGATATTTTGGATCCAAGTTTTTGAAATATCCTTATTTGTTAACACCCCCGGGCGCCGTAGCCGTATTACAGATCAATACCACGGTATGTGAGTTAAGCATTCCCCATTATCCAACCGCTCCCACACCATTTGAATTTTTGCGTGGTCAGCTGGCTTATGAGCTTTATAGCAGTGAAACTGCACCGGTAATGAGCAAATACTACAATTACGAATACAAAGAAAATCCATTAACAACCCCTGGATTAATTATCGTCACCCATCCGATGCTTTGGGGAACAGAATATGAGCTAAACACAGCAAGGAAAGAGTTAACGGAAGTAACAGAAGTTCATTATTCTCCGGATGGAGATTTGACAACCAAACAATTCAATTACTATGAAAGTAAATATCACAATGGGGTGACAAAGAGTATTTCTATTAACTCGGAAGGGCAATCATTGATAACGAAGCATAAGTATACGTTTGATTATCCGGTTCCACAGTGCGATCTGCTTGATGATGGGACTACAACTTATTTGAATGCAGTTGCCAGTGCCAAACAAACATTTGAGCTTGCACTGCTGGAAGCTGACGTGTACCAGACGCAAACCAGGTATACTGCTTACCAGCAATTCAGAAAGTCAAAACAGCTGGCCCGTGTAGCGCTTATAAACACGCGGAAATTAAACCTCTATGGTATCGGCAGTGAATATACGTCTTTGCATAACAATGCTAAATCAGTTGCCTCAGCTAATTTAAAACCCATCCTTCAAATGCAGGATAACTTTCAGAACCCGGTTATAGAAAGTGCTTCCTGGATAGATGGCGCATTAGTAAGCAGCCAATATGCGGGATATGAAATGTCCGGAACCGTTGTTTCTCCCGCCATTATCGAGCTTATCCAGCTTGATAAACCTGGTGCAACACTCAATAGCTCAGAGATGGATGGCAGCAATATTGTGAAAGACAACAGGTATCGCATTGAAGAGCACGTAAAATTGGTAAACGGTAATATTTTAGAGCAGCAGAAGACAAACGATGTCAAGCAGTCTTATATCTGGGGCTATAACAGTCAATATCCGATAGCCTCCGTGACGAATGGGTCTGTTAAGGATATCTTCCACACTTCCTTTGAAGAGACAGAGGGCAACAGCGCAGATGGTGATGCCAAAACAGGTAAACGCAGCAAAACGGGAGGCTATGTTAAGAATCTGACGAACCTTACCGCAGGCAGGTATGTGCTAAGCTACTGGCAAAAATCAGGAAGCAACTGGAGTTATGTGGAAGACAATAATGTGGTGATAAGCGGCACAAGTTACCAGGTTAATATTTCCAATAATTTACAGGTAGACGAAGTACGCTTTTATCCTTTTACGGCACAGATGACCACCTATACTTATGATCCATTAAAAGGGATAACCAGCCAATGTGATGTCGATAACCACATTACCTACTATGAGTATGATGGATTCGGAAGGCTGGTAGTGGTGAGAGACCAGGATCGAAATATCACCAAACACATCTGTTACAATTACGCAGGGCAGGAAGATGTCTGTTCATATTAGATATATCCACCGGATATATCACGAAAAATAAGTTGCCAATAAATCTAAACTTCAAAGAAGCTGTTATGAAGAAGCTGTTACTTTTGTTAAACATACTATCTCTTTCTTACATATACGGTCAAAATCCGGTTTCTTACGTCAACTTTAGCCCGATTCCCAATATTACGATGCAGCCTAATGACATAAATCCATTGTTGTTGAATGCCACAACTAATATTGGCACGTCGATCACATACACTTCAGATAATTTACCCGGTTTTGGATTGATTGGGAGAGCTGGTCCGACACACTCAGTATTACTTCTCACACCTACAGTATACGATCCAGGCACCTATCCGGTAACCGTTACCGCTACCGATAATTATGGAGCATCTGTAAGCCGATCATTTACACTTACAATAACGGGTACGATTCCCTCAAAAGCAGTGTGGAGTTATATTCGTACCTGGGATGCAAAAGCGCCTGAGCAGAATGCAGAAACCCTTATCACACGGCCTTTAATGGACGTGCAGCAAACCACCCAGTACTTTGACGGGATCGGCCGCCCGGTTCAGACCGTAATAAAGCAGGGGTCCATGATAACTAATTCTGCCGCTACCGACCTGGTAAGCTTCGTGTCTTACGATCTCAATGGCAGACCTGCCTACAAGTATCTTCCCTATGCTTTCACTGGTAACAGCGGTGGACCCCGTGTGTATAGCGGAGGCGAGATGTATGGATTTTATTATCGTTTTTTTAATGCTCCACCACCAGAAGAGGACGAAGGCTTTTTTCATGAATATACGACTTATGAACCCTCTCCCCTTAACCGGGTAAAAGAAGTACAGGCACCCGGAAGAAACTGGGGTGGATCCAACCCTGGTGTTAAAACAAAATACGCCATCAACACAGCTCTTGACGCCGTCCGAACCTGGAAGGTAAATGTTGGCGCCACAGGATCTTTCAGCACCTATAACAGTCCTGGTATTTACCCTGCAGGAGAGCTGTATAAAACTATTACAGCAGATGAGCATAATAG
>CAKSVK010000214.1 GCA_934502905.1 uncultured Chitinophagaceae bacterium | reverse complement strand
TAATATTATCAGGCATGCAGATGCTTCTTTTGTAAAGGCGTCTATAAGTATTTCAGACAGGCTGGTATTTACCATACATGATAATGGGAAAGGCATTCATTTTAACAGCAGTACCAGGGGTAACGGCCTGGGTAATATAAAAAGCCATGCAGAAGCCGTTCACGGAACGGTGGTCTTTGAAAATAATAACGGTACGATGATGCGCTTTTCAGTGCTACTAAAAAACCTCCGTTAGGTTTGCTTAAGAGCTGTGCCGTTTATTCCGGTATAGCATGAAAGTGTTATACCGGGAAACAACTGTCTATTGTAACTTTATGGAAATGATACGGGTACTTATTGTAGAAGATATTGCTGATTACCGGCAGGCGCTGAAACGCTTGTTCGATAATACGCAGGGATTTTCCTGTATAGGCGACTATAAAAGTGCAGAAAGCTGCCTGCAGGCAGGTGTGTACACGGGTGCCGATATAGCTGTGATTGATATCCAGTTGCCGGGCATGAGCGGTATAGCGCTGGTAAAGGAGCTGCAGCTCATAAAGCCCGGGCTCCTATGCATGATGTGTACGGCCTACGAGGAGGATGAAAAAGTTTTTTCCGCCCTGTCTGCCGGGGCTCATGGCTATGTTTTAAAAAGCGATACTCCGGTGCAGATACTCGAAGCAGTGAAAGATCTATACAACGGCGGAAGCCCGATGAGCAGCCAGGTGGCCCGTAAGGTGGTACAGTCCTTTAAGCTGCATCCTGCCCAAACCGAATACCAGTTGACGCCGAGGGAAAGTGATGTCCTGCAATTGCTTTCCAAAGGCCTGCTGTATAAAGAGATCGCCTTACAACTGGGCATTAGCCATGAAACGGTGCGCCGGCACTGCTTTAATATCTATGACAAGCTGCATGTGCACAACCGTACGGAGGCGCTTAATAAGTACTTTGGGCGATAGGCAGCCCCTCCCGGCCTCCCCGAGGGAGAGGAGACCCGAGCACAATGCCAACTTTTCGGGGAGGCTGGTATATATTCTTTCCCGCCTTATTATCACCCGCTCCCATCCCCTGAAGGGAAGAAAGAACTTATTCTCTCCAGGCAACGAGAAGTATGCTCTCCGAACGTTCGGAGCGAAGAGTGTTTATAAAAGCAGCCGGGGGGAGTGAATGCTTAAAAGACTTGTTCGCCCTTATTCTACTGCCAATATGTTAGATGTGCAGTCCGGAATTATTCTGCAGCACCGCTTCCTTTCCCAGGGAATGGGAGAAGGAGGGATAGGCTGCCTACCACTTTTGTGCTATAGGTCATACTCTTTCATTCCCATAGCTTTACTCCAATTTTTGATCCCACATATCTTCTGAAGCGGTCTGCAGGACCGTTACTATCAAATCTGTATAAATGGAGCTTACCGTTGAAGATGATTTTATGAAGATAACCCATCTGGATAAAAGCAGCGACCTGGTCATTACTGTTATCGGCATATCCGTTCTGCATGCCTGGAAGATCCTCCAGGAAAAGAAAGATGCTTATACGGATAAAAAAGGCATGGAACATGTTACCTGGGTCTGCAGGGAAATTGAAGACACGGAAGACTTTCCCTACCTGCTGCATTACAGGAGGGATATAACCAGCGATACGGAACGCGTATGGATACAGACATTGACAAAATTACCTGAGAACTATTTGTTACTAAAACCGATGCCATGAATTAGTGATAAGTGGTCAGTAGTAGTAAGTGGTTATCCGGGTGATCATATTTTGATTTCTCAGCTGGGTCTCCCGCAGGAGACCTTGCACCTTCCTTACGGATAATACAACCAAAGTGTTATTTGTGGTAACCCGGTGAACGCATATCTTTATTCCGGCTTTATATCTTTTTATCGACAGATCGGATACAGCCTGACCAACGGGCGATATACTATTTCGACGGCAGGGGGCAAACGGAATATATCCGTAAATTCGTAAGGATGGTGCACGAACCGATGTAGCCGGATATTGTCTTTAAAAAGATACAACTGAAATGTTATGCTATGGAGAAAATTTCATGCATCATTGTAGAAGACTGTCAGGTGGATATGGAATACCTGCGTTCGTTGGTAGAAGGGCAGGAAACGCTTGCGCTGAAAGGCTGCTTCTATAACCCGCTCGATGCCAGCGCCTTTATCCGGCAGCATAGCCCACAGCTTGTTTTTATGGATATTGATATGCCGGTAATGAACGGTATGGATTTCTTTAAAACATTATCGCCGCAGCCGGTGTGCATTTTTGTTACCGCCCACAGTGAGCATGCCTGGGAAAGCTACGAGGTGCAGGCCTTTGATTTTATCTTAAAGCCAGCAAGACCCGATCGGTTCGCCCAATGCATCACAAGGCTGCAGGAATACCTGGAGCTGAAAAAGCGCTCTGATATTTATGAATCGCAGATTGAGAAAAACACCATTACCATCAAAGAAGGCTCCACCAAGCACGTCATAAACATCAACGACATACTCTATATAGAAGCCCTGAAAGACTATAGTAAAGTGGTTACCCGCAACAAAAAGATAATGACCCTTTCAAAGCTGAAACATTTCCTGGAAAAGCTGCCGGAAGAACAATTTGTGCGGATACACAGGAGCTATGCGGTGGCGTTGCAGAAAATAACTAAAGTGAATGGGAATGATGTATATATTCAAAATATAAAATTGCCCGTAGGAAAAACATTTAAATCAATTCTAAAATCAGCTTTATGAAAAAAACAGTTATGATTCGTTACATTGGACTTATGATTTCAGCAGTTATTCTAAGTACTTGCGGTGTTACAAATAAGATCGGAAAAGATTTAAAACCTTCCAAACTTTACTATCATCTAAGTAAAGACAACGTAACAGTTTTCAACACGCTGATGCCCCCTGACTGGGCAGGGATTGATGCATATAGAAGAGATACTATAGGATGTCCGGCGCCTCCGCCAGGCCCCCGTAATTTGACGACTTTTGATCAAGGACTTAAAATGCTCAGCATCAATACTGAATTGATTATGCGACCCCAAAAAAACAATTCTATTGATTTGTTGATGAAAAACAAAACAGAAGGTAAAATCACTTTTATCCAAAATCTTATCCAAAATGATGACGGAGGCTACATTCCATCTATAAAGAACAAGTCTCCGAATGGCAAAAATGCCATCGACTATGTTAAAGATCCATCAATTAAAAATGAGACCGGATTTGCCTGGGAGGCAATAAAATGCATGGTATTTATACCTAAAAAGCCAAAATGAACTATATAATTTCAGGTCTCCTGTTCTTTTTATTTTGTTTCGGGACTGCTCTTACTAATGCTCAATCAATTCTTAAAGCTGATAGCCTCAACATAAATAGAAAATACAAGGAAGCAATAGCAGAATACGACAAAGTAATTCTAACATATCCTGGCACAAGCATATCAGAAACGGACGTTGCCCATGCATTCCTGCAAAAAGGTGTCTGTTATTATTACCTGGATAACCTTGATTCATCCCTGGTCTGTTATTTTGAAGCGCTAAAAATTTTTGAAAAAAATGAAGACGTCAAGAAACTTTCAATAACAACATCCAACATTTCGAATATTTACTATTACATGGAGGACTTTACGAATGCTGAAAAATACTTAAACTATTCCTTAAACTACAGTAAAATTTCAAAGGATTCATCTCAATTAGAAAGATTGCTGTTTCAAAAAGGACTGATACTTCATGAACAGGGAAAAACCGAAGCGGCTATTCAACTTTACAAGACCCAATTGAATTATAGTTTTCAAAGCGATAATCCGCTAGTTGCAAGATACTATAATAACTTAGGACATTTTTATTTCATTACTGACTATGACAGTTCGCTCCAATATCTTCTACTGGCGGAACAAAAAGGTGGGCAACTGGACAGTTCATTGCTCTATACAATATTTAGCAATATCGGAAGTATATACATCAAGAAAAAAAAGTTCCGTGAAGCACTGGAGTATTTCGATAAAAGCCTTCGGTCCCTGGAAATGGATTTTGACAGCACCGTGAAGGCAACAACATATCGCGCTCTTGCTAAGGTGTATGATTCACTGAAAATTTATGATTCTGCTTTTTTGTATTTACAAAAGGCATCGGAAATAGAAAGTAAGCTAAACGCTGCAGATAAGGTCAGGGCAAACAAAGAACTCTCCGAAAAATACGAATCCGACAAAAAGGATGAAAAGATCCGGACACAGGAGATAGAGAACAGGCTGAAAAGCAGGAACCTTTGGCTCTCTTTGGGAGGAGCTACCCTGGCGGCAGCCCTGGCTGTTGTAAGCTTCATTAGCTATCAAAGAAAACAAAAAGCCAACCGGCTGCTCATCGCCCAAAATGAGCATATTGAAAAGCTGAACAAAGACCTAGATGCTTCCAACCAGGTGAAAACAAAGCTGTTTTCCGTGATCAGTCACGACCTGCGCGGCCCCGTCAGCAGCCTGTATGCCTACCTGCAGCTGAAGAACAACGTTTCCGATACCACCGATAAAACCATTATCCGGCAAACGGAACAATTGCTGGAAGACCTGGAAGACCTGCTGGTTTGGAGCAAATCGCAGCTGCACCAGTTTGTGCCCTTTCAGCAGGACATATACCTGTATGATCTCTGCAACGATGTTTCCAGCCTGCTGTATACCGGCATGTTGCAGAAAAACAACCGGATCGTCAATCATATAAGGCCCCCGCTGATGATCCGGTCAGACCTGAACATCCTCACCATTGTGCTGCGCAATATCCTTTCCAATGCCATTAAATACGCTGTTCCCGGTTCCGCTATCGAAGTGAACGCAAAGATGGACAGGGAGCAGGCGACCATTACCGTTACCAACGATACCGGCAGCGAAAACCTGCAGCAGCTATGTGCATTGCAGGATGAGACCGTCACCAGCGAAAAATCCGGGCTGGGGATAACGCTTGTGAAAGAGTTCATGACAAAACTCAGGGGCCAGTTCGCTTACACAACTGCACAAAACAGGGTAGCTGCCGTGATAACCCTTCCCCTATCCGAGCAACCAATCAGTCCGGCGAGCGCCTGATGCCGT
>CAKSVK010000213.1 GCA_934502905.1 uncultured Chitinophagaceae bacterium | reverse complement strand
TCCCCGACAAGAAATAAAACCGGACGGGGAGAGATCGTGTTGAGGTAATTTAGTAAGGGAAAATTGAAAAAAGACATATCACTTGTAACAGTGAATGCACCGGTAGCATTCGGATGATGCCCCCGTTTCATACCATAGTACTCAAAGAACTCTCCGGATATGGGATCGAGACCCTCCGGGATTTTATCTACCGGAACGGATGGAAACGGAGACCCCAACTTTGGAGAGCCGCTGTCAACATCTTTCCAACGTTGTTCGGCAAACAGGTCAAGGCGCTTGCTTCGCTGTTCTTCTGTCATGGCATCCTTTCTTCCGCTACGTTTTGAACGGCTGATATCATACATGCTTGCAGTTGCAATTGCTTTTATTCTCCTGTCTGCCTGGGCTGCATTAAGCGCAAAGCCGCCACTTCCGCAGATACCTATTGCACCAACTTTTGACCTGTCAACAAACGGTTGTGTTCCTAAAAAGTCTACCCCGGCACTAAAGTCCTCCGTAAATATATCAGGAGATGACACCCTTCTTGGCGCTCCGCTGCTTTCTCCGTTGTAAGATGCATCAAATGCTATTGCTACAAATCCACGTTCAGCCATATTTTGAGCGTATACCCCTGGGCCCTGTTCTTTCACTCCACCGTAGGGGCCGCCAATCACGATGGCGGCATGCTTTTGGGATTTATCTAAGTTATCTGGAATATACAAATCTGCTGAAAGTGTAATGCCAAACCTGTTTTTATAAGTTACAGATTGTCTCGTAACCTTGTCTCTTAGTTCAAAAGTGTAGTATTTTTTTGGCTGATTGTCTTGTTCACTTGTTTGAGCATGGACTTTCCCTAACAACATGAAGGTTGCGATTGATAGGAATGATAAGAATGAATGTTTCATATCTCTTATTTCATACTTTCTTTAAAGAATGTTTCCAGCTTACCAAAAGGAATTACATCTACCTTGTCGTATAAGTCCACGTGTACGGCACCTGGAATGATAAATAATGCTTTCGGTTCGGAAGCTGTCTTGTAAGCGTCTTCACTGAAATAACGGGAATGTGCTTTTTCACCTGCAATTAACAGCATGGGTCTTGGTGAAATTTCCTTGAGGTGGGTCAGGAGGGGAGCGTTCATGAACGGCAATACATTCGTTATCGTCCATGAACCGTTGGAGTTTAAAGAACGTTCATGGTAGCCCCTGTTTGTTTTATAATAATCAGCATATTCTTTTACAAACTGCGGTGCATCCTCTCCGATGCCCTCCAGTGACCTTGGCCCCATTTCAGGTGTACCATTTCCGGCGTCTTTCCAACGTTGTTCACCCAACTGATTTAACTGCTGCGCACGCTGCTCCGGCGTGGTAGCATTAAAGTAACCATCAGTATTCACCCGGCACATATCATACATGCTTGTTGTGGCGACGGCTTTCACACGTTTGTCAATAGCAGTAGCGTTCAGGGCAAACCCTCCGAAACCGCAAATGCCGATGATACCTATTTTGTTACGGTCAATATTTTTTTGAATGCCGAGAAAATCTATGGCCGCACTGAAGTCTTCCGTGTTAATGTCAGGTGATGCCACATGCCGGGGCTCTCCTCCGCTTTCACCTGTGTAGGACGGGTCAAAAGCCAGTGCGGCAAACCCGCGTTCCGCCATTTGGTTGGCATACAACCCGGATGATTGCTCCTTTACGGCGCCGAAAGGCCCGCTGAGGGCAAGTGCAGGCAAAGGTGCATTGCCATTATCTTTCGGAAGATATAAGTCACCTGTGAGCGTAATACCGAAACGGTTTTTGAAGGTTACTTTTTCACGGGTAACCTTTTCGCTTAACTGAAAAGTGTATTGTTCTGTACTATCTGCATTGTTCGTATTATCTGAATGTCGATTGTGTGACTGCTTTTTTTGCGTGCATGCCTGCCCTGACAGCATTAAGCATGCAACTGCAACAACGGTTATCTTTTTCATCTTTGATTATTATTTTATTAATTCAAACACTACATTATTGAGCGTGCCGGGAACATTAAAGGCATCAATCCCATCGGTTATTCTTCCTATCCTGATGAGGTCGCGGGAACCCGAATAACTGCCATAAAAAACAGCAATATTGCCCCAGGGTGCATACACGTTAATATCCCCGGTCTCCGGGTCGCTTACGGTTTTACGTTCGGCAGTGGATAATTTTTGCGGAGGATAGAAAATTTTCTCCTTCCCGGCGAAATCTTCCATTTTCACCGTTAAGGGAAGCTGGGCAATAAAGTCCTTCGTTGCAGGATTATCATACAGAATTGCCGTAGCCTTTTTGTCTCCTATGGTTATTTTTAGCTTCATCGTATCTGTTGTTGAAACCTGTCTGCCGGTGGACAAGGCGTTGTTTTCATCTCGGGGTATGTTCAGATCATTATTGCCGTTACAGGCTTGTACCTGCGAAACGGCGAGTATGATTGTCAGTAAATGCAATAGTTTTTTCATATTATTCAATGTCTTTAATAATTTTTGCGGGAATGCCGCCCACGATTGTATTAGAAGGAACATCTTTAGAAACGACTGCCCCGGCTGCTACGATGGCATTTTCGCCGATAGTTACGCCGGGGAGTATAGTGGCACCGGCGCCGATCCAGGCGTTCTTTTTAATGTGGATATGCCCTACTGTTAGTGAGTGCCTGTTGTGGGGAGATAGGGGGTGCCCCTCCGACAATAGGCTGACTTTCGGCGCTATCAGCACATTGTCTTCAATGGTAATGCCTCCCAGGTCCAGGAAAGTGCAGTCAAAATTGATGAATACATTTTTCCCTATCCTTGTGTGCTTGCCGTAATTGATATAGAGCGGCGTAAATACGGCAACGCTTTCATCTATTTCGGTACCCGTGATCCGGCTCAATAAACTCCTTATTTCAGCCGGATCTGCGGAATTATTCATCTGAACGAGCCATTTTTTGGTGGCATACGAAGCATCCCTCATTCTATAGGCTTGCGGATCACCGGATGGAATGGTTTCTCCGTTTCGCAATCGTTCGAAAATATCTGCTGCTGTTGCTTCTGTTTGCATGACTGTACTTCAATTTATTATGCAAAATTAAAAAGCAGGCGCTTCGGCAACTTTGCTGCAGGGCTCAAATTATTTTGCTGTGAGGCTCAATTGCATTAATTGGTGATTTATTATAGTGCCGGTATTGTCCGGCGCTAATGACGTTTTGGTTTTAGAGTAGCACTGCAACTGTTGATTTACTGTTTACCACATGTTATTACAGTCAAAGTCTGCCCGAAAATACTTGCTTTAGTCAAGTATTTAATGTAAGTTTGCACAATGAAAAAAATGATAAGCTCCATTCGTGACTTTAACAGGTTTTACGTTAACCTTATCGGGGTAATGAAAAACCATATTTTGGATTTGAATTATTCACTGACTGAATCACGGATCATTTTTGAAATAGACAACAATAAGCAGATCACAGCCCGGGAGATCACAGCAATGCTTTCACTGGATGAAGGCTATGTAAGCAGGATAGTTAAAAAATTAATGAAAGATAAGATCATTCACAGGAAGCAGTCTTTCCGGGACAAACGTACTTATTTTTTAGTCCTGACGGAAAAAGGGAAGAAAGTGGCAAACCTTATCAATACAAGGTCAGATGATCAAATAGAAAAACTGCTCGCTGATCTAAATGAAAAGCAAAGAACAAGGGTTGTTACATTAATGACTGAACTAAAGCACATTTTAAATCATAAATCCTGTGAATAATATAAAATACACGCTTGCCGGATCATTCTCTGAATTTGAGGAAGGCAAAAAATTATTTAAAATGTATGCTGAAGCATTGCCCTTTGCCCTGGATTTCCAGGGATTTGAAAAAGAGCTGGAACTGATACATGAAAAATATGCATACCCGGGGGGGGCTCTGATATTGTGCTTCCTGGATGAAAAAGCTATAGGGTGCGTTGGGGTAAGAAAAATTTCAGATGGTATAGCCGAATTGAAACGGCTGTATGTGGAGCCTGAATTCCGTTCGCTGAAAATCGGAGGAAAACTGATGGATATGGCGCTTGCAGAAGCAAAAAAACTGGGCTATGGTCTTATTCGTCTGGATACCGTTGCTGAAATGCAGGCGGCAATTGGTCTGTATAAGAAATTTGGGTTTTATGAAATTGAAGCCTATTGCTACAACCCGATTGAAACGGCTATCTATATGGAAAAGAAGTTATGATTTTACACTTCCGTAGGAGAAATACCGTATTGCTGTTTGAAAGCGGTGGAGAAATGCGAGGGGTTTCTGAATCCTACTTCTATATATACGTCCTGCACTTTTTTCCTTTCTTCTTTAAGCTTTATGTATGCGGTTTCCAGCCGTTTTTTTATCAGCCATTTTTGTGGTGTAAGGCTGCTGATCTTTTTAAAATCCCTTTTAAACGTTGCCAGGCTGCGACCTGTATATGATGCAATTTGTGCCATGGTCAGGTCGTCCATATAGTTATCATTGAGGAACTCCAGGATATCAACTTTCCAGGGTTCGGTAAAGTCGAATAATATCGGGAAGAAGATGTCTGAGCTGGCTAACAAGGCATAAATTCCTTCCTGTAATTTTAGCTGGGCTACACCCTCTGTTGGTTTTATATTATCATCAAAGTAAGGCGTAAGCGATTGGAATAAGCTTGTTATATCTGCACGTTGCCCGATTTTAAATACGTTTTCTTCTGAAAGCTTTACTTTTTTCGGTACATCGCTTTCCTTTAACCGGCTATAAAATTCCCGCAAAAGATTTCTGTTGAAAGTAAGTGAAATGCCTTTGTACAGCTCATCACCTTTACTGTTCTTATACATTGTCAGCCGGTGATTTCTCCTGATAAAGGCACATTCTCCGGCTTTTATGGTTATCCGTTCCTTCCTGTCTTCAATTACCTGCTCGCCTGAATACAGGTACAACAAAACGTGTTCAGGCGTTGCGTGAATGCACTTTTCACTGTAATCTGAAAAACACGAAAGAAATATGCCTGAATAGTTTATTGTTCTCAATTTTTCCGGCTGTTCCATTGTTGTATTCTGTTAAAGTATATCTGCAAAAGTAGCCATTGTATTCCCTATTGATTTTATTGTAAGGCTCATTTTGTATTGCTG
>CAKSVK010000212.1 GCA_934502905.1 uncultured Chitinophagaceae bacterium | reverse complement strand
CCTGATCCTGTATTGCTCCGCCAAAGCCAGGAGGGAAGTGCCGGCAGGTGTATAAAGCACGCGGGTATTATTGATCCTGAACTCGCCCTGGGGGTATTGGATCACCTGTACCGATTCTTTGATAACAGGCTCCGGGACATTCACCGGCGGCGTTACATTACGATCCTTTGTCAGCACTACTGCCGGTATGATCTCTGCCGGCGGCGTAACGTAGGCCGCAAACATTTCGGGCTCGTCTGCAAATGTTCTTTTACCCAGGGCAATCTGTGTGTATAAATTCAGGTGATACGTTTCAATATAGGTCACCAGTTGTTGCCAATACCGGGGATTG
The DNA here is from genome assembly GCA_934502905.1 of uncultured Chitinophagaceae bacterium. Classification (GTDB taxonomy): domain Bacteria; phylum Bacteroidota; class Bacteroidia; order Chitinophagales; family Chitinophagaceae; genus Agriterribacter. The sequence continues at coordinate 4,793 of CAKSVK010000212.1, read as the reverse complement.
GTGGCATATCCGGCTTTTTTCAGCCCCTGTGCCCATCCTTTATAGTTTTCCGCATCAATATTAAAAAGGAATGCATAACGCTGGTTGTTCTTCAAAAAGTCCGAATGATCCATGTATGAGTCCCTGTCTGAGGTATAAGAGCGGAAACACTCCCCTTTTTCGTCATCATCGTGGTACACCTTATTTCCCGTCCAGGAGCTCTTGCATTTTATTCCGAAGTGGTTGTTGGACCGTAATACCAGATCGCTGGCTCCTGCCTGGGTTTCCAGGATGCCCTGCGCCAGCTTGATGGATGCCGGCACGCCGGTGCGCTTCATTTCTTCAATAGCCACAAGCTTATATTTGTTGATATATTGAATGATTACCGGATTTTGGGCCGAAAGCGGGACATAAAAAAGAATACTCGTTACAATCAGCAATATTGACTTCATCAGCATATAACTTTGTACCCGGCAATAGATGCGCCAGGCTTAATCTCCTTTTTTTCTGATCAACATTAACCCGTCTCTCACGGTCAGCATCACCTGCTCCACCCTGTTATCCTGTTTTACATGCTCATTAAATGCATGAATGGCTTTGGCATTTTTCCCTTTTATCTCCGGGGCCAATACCTGACCATGGAAAAGCACGTTATCCGCAATGATAAAGCCCCCGTTCTTCAGCAAAGGTAGCACCATCTCGTAGTAATGAATGTAATTTACTTTATCCGCATCTAAAAAAACCATATCCCAGGTTTCCTTTAATGCAGGGATAATATCCAGTGCGTTTCCCCTGTGCAAATGTATTTTATCCTTTGCACTGCTTTTGTTAAAAAAACGCTGCGCGGTAGCCGCATCTTCTTCCCTCAGCTCAATGGTATGCAACACCGCATTTTTATGTAAAGCTTTAGCTATGGCCAAAGCGCTATAGCCGGTAAAGGTACCAATTTCCAGTACTCTTGACGGCTGCAACATACGGGTAAGCATCTCCAGCAACTTTCCCTGCAGAGCGCCGCTGAGCATATGTGGCTTGGCGTGTGATGCGGTTGTAAAAGCCGCTACTTCTTTCAGCAGCTCATCCTCTTCGGAGGTGAATGTCAAAACATATTGCTCGGCCTGCGGATTCAGTATGTCTGTTTCAGTCATACCTGCAAAGGTAGCGGTTGCCATCATTTTATTATGCTACCAGCCCCCGTTGTTCCTGGTCTGCCTGAAAATTCGGGGACAGCTCTCTTGATTTGTAATACTCCATCATATGTTCCGCCACTTCATCTGCCGTATCCGCCAGCTGAAAGAGGTCAATATCTTCCGGGTTAATATTCCGCTCTTTCAGCATCACTTCTTTTATCCACTTCACCAATCCCTCCCAATATGATCTGCCTGCCAGGATAATGGGCATTTTCTTCAGCTTACCCGTCTGGATAAGCGTTGCTACCTCAAACAGCTCATCAAGTGTACCAAAACCGCCGGGCATTACCACAAACCCCTGTGAATATTTGGTAAACATCACCTTACGTGCGAAGAAATAATCGAACTGCAACAGCTTATCCCTATCGACATATTTATTATCAAATTGTTCAAAAGGCAGTAATATATTGAGCCCGATACTTTTTCCATTGGCCAAGGCTGCTCCTTTGTTACCGGCTTCCATGATACCGGGACCACCGCCTGTGATGATGCCAAATCCCTGTCTGGCAAGCTTTTCCCCTATTTCTACCGTCAGCGCATAATAAGGATTGTCGGATGGGGTACGTGCAGATCCGAAAATAGAGATACAGGGACCTACATCGGCCATTGTTTCAAAGCCGGTTACAAATTCAGATATTATTTTCAGTATTTGCCGGGTACTTTGGGTTGAACTTTCGTTCCATTGCTGCTCCAGCAGTGTTTTAATTGTAGCATTCATTGGTTTATATTTCATTACAGATAAGAAAGCCACCCCAAATGGATGGCTTTACACTTCTACAACGAATATTTAATTGGTTTAGTTTACGGAAGTTGTTCTTTTTGAAATTATTAATAATCCCAGGTAGGTGATCAGCCCGTTGATCAGCAAAAGCTCAATACCGATATGAAAGCCTCCGAACCACTGAGCTGCATTTCTGCTCAGGATAAAGCTTAAAACAGGCGCCAGTAAACAGATCACCGTGATGATCGAAGAATCAGGCAGGCTCCGTTTGGTAAGGATACCGAAAGCAAACAAGCCTAAAAGCGGCCCATAGGTGTAACCTGCCAGGTCGAGAATAACATCAATGATGCTGTTGTTGTTGATCATATAGAATATGAACACACATACCAGAAAGATAAATGCAAAGGTAAAATGCACCGTCAACCTTTTTTTCTTTTTAGCCTTTTCATCCAGGTCGGTTCTGCGTTGCAATCCCAGGATATCTATACAAAATGACGAAGTAAGCGCCGTCAGCGCACCATCTGCGCTTGGAAACAATGCTGAAATAAGCGCTATAATGAATATCAGTCCAATGGCAGGCGGAAGAAAATTCATAGCAATGGACGGGAACATCTTATCGCCGATCACATTCAGGGTCTCTCCCGTAGCGGGTACAGTTACGAGCAACTGGTTAACCTGCTGTCCGTTGATATCTGCCTGCACATATTGTCCACCCTGGGAAAGGGTATACATATACAGCAGCCCGCCCAGCATCAGAAAGAGAAAAAGCACTCCTGCCATAACAACCGCCATGGTCATCACATTTTTCTGGGAATCACCTAATCTTTTTACGCTGATATTCTTTTGCATCATTTCCTGGTCAAGTCCCGTCATAGCGATCGTTATAAATGCACCACCTACTATCTGCTTCAGGAAAAAGCCCTTGCTGTTGATATCTGTATTAAAAACATTAAGATATCCTTTGTCCTTCATCTGGCTAAGCGCTTCGCCGCCACTGATATTCAGCTGCTGCAAAATATACACTACACAGACGATCAGTCCCGCCACCATCAGGGTGGTCTGCAGGGTATCGGTATAAACAATGGTTTTCACCCCGCCCTCAAATGTGTACAGCAGTATCATCAACAAGATAAAAGCAGCCGTCACCAGGAAGGGTACCCCGATTTTATCAAGAATAAAAAACTGCAGGATATTGATAACAAGGTATAACCTGGCTGTAGCGCCGACAGTACGGCTGATAATAAAGAACAAGGCACCTGTTTTGTATGCAACAGCCCCGAACCTTTTCTGCAGATAATTATAAATGGATGTCAGGTTCAGGCGATAATACAGCGGCAGCAGCACAAATGCAATAACAGCATAACCTATAAGGTAGCCGATGGTAACCTGCATGTAGGCAAAGCCTTTAAATTCGCCACCGGCAAAATCGCCTACCCCACCCGGGACGCTCACAAAGGTCACCCCCGAAAGTGAAGTACCGATCATCCCGAATGCGACCAGCATCCAGTTGCTGCTTTTATTTCCTATAAAAAACGTGTCATTGTTAGAGTTACGGGAGGTGTACCAGGCTACGCCAAGTAAGATAGCAAAGTAGCTCATCACGCAGGTAAATAAGACCCAGGTAGACATATAATTATTAAATCTGTTAAGTTTAAAACGGAAGATAAAAACAAACCGGCATTCTTCACATAAAAATATTATTGTGCCAGCCCATAGGTTTGTATTATTGCAGGGATCTGTTTATTGAAAAGGTCCTTTAAAGCAGTTAAACAACAAGATATGCATACACAGACCGTAGCTGTTTTTTGCGGCTCAAAAGACGGGCATAACCCCTTGTATATGGAACAATCAGTGCGCCTGGGGCAGTTGCTGGCCAAAAGGGGAATTGATATCATATACGGCGGTGGTAACAGGGGTATCATGGGCGCCATTGCCAATGCCGCCCTGGAAAAGGGGGGAAAAGTGACAGGGGTGATACCACAGCTACTGGCTGACAGGGAACGGAAGCACGATGGCCTGACCCGCCTGATCATTACAGAAGGCATGCATGAGCGCAAACGTGCAATGTACGAGCTTTGTAATGCTGCCATCATATTACCCGGCGGCTACGGCACCCTGGACGAGCTGTTTGAAATGCTGACCTGGAACCAGCTGAGCATACACAACAAACGGATATATGTATTAAATACCAATGGCTTTTACAATTATCTTCATGAGCACCTGGAGCATATGGAAGCAGAAGGGTTCCTCTACACCGATGTAGAAAACAGGATCGGCTTTTTTGATACGCCGGAAATGCTGGTGGAAGACATACTGGCGTAAAATATGCCAGGGCCTGTATTGACGGGCCATCCGGATCTTAATGTTAGCCGGCTAAAACCTATAGCCTGCCCCCAGCTCAAAAGAAGGATAAAACATTCCGTAGGTCAAAGGGGGATAAAATAAAAAAGACCCGGATGCCTTTAATACCCATCCCCTGTTCTGGAAACGCTGATAGCGGTACCCCATACCCAGATACGGGATTACCTCTCCATTTCCATCATAGTACTTACCAAGAGAAGTAACATAGGCGCCTGCTCCGACGTCAAAATACCGCCCTTTTTTTCCTGCCAGGTAGTTGACGCCCAGCGGTATAACATAGTATGCTTTCCCTTTTGATCCTTCTACAGCAAAGGCAGCGCCCACACCCGCCCGGTAGCCCCATCCCCGTTCGCCTTTATTAAATCGTCTGTCAAAATTTATAGTAGTCATGAGTGGCCAAAAATCCCAATCCAGACTATAAAGTCCCCGCAGTTCCATGTAGACAACAGGAGCACCGCTGCGTCCTGTTTTCTCCAGGCTTCCCAGGGATGCCCGTTCTCTTCCTTTTTCAGGAAAATCTCGAAACAGGAGTACCACAGCAGTAT
>CAKSVK010000211.1 GCA_934502905.1 uncultured Chitinophagaceae bacterium | reverse complement strand
GAATGGATGAGGATCTATTTACTCCTTTTAAGCGAAACGGGGTCCCTGGCATTTTTAAGCAGCTACCGGCACGTTTTTCAAATATCTTTCTTTTGCAGGGCTTCTGCATCGTTATTATAAGCTATACAACAGGTTACAAAACTTTATAGTAAAACCCGGCAATTACCAAATCAGAAGTCAACCAATCAGCAATCCTTAAAATCTAGTCTTCTCTATAATTGCCTAAAATCGTATCTTACAGCCTGTTTTTCGACCATGAAACTTCAGATAAACAAGAAATTACTCGTTATCACCCTCGTTTTGCTTGCCGTAGTGGTGATCGGCATCCGGTTCCTGGGAAAGGAAAAAGTAGATTTCAACACAGAAGTAAAGCCCCTGTTGAATAAAAAATGTATCTCCTGTCACGGAGGTGTAAAAAAGGAAGGCGGCTTCAGCGTGCTGTTCCGGGAAGAAGCAATGGATACCACCGACAGCGGAATTCCTGCCATCATACCCGGTAAACCGGACGAAAGTGAAATGATCCGCAGGCTGGTAAGCACCGATCCTGAAGAAAGGATGCCGTATAATCATGATCCGCTGTCAGATGAAGAGATCAACCTGCTGAAAAGATGGATCAAAGAAGGTGCACAATGGGGTGACCACTGGGCATACCTTGCCGTACAGCCTGTTCAGGTTCCCGGAAAAAGCAGGTTGGACGGAAAAGAAAAATGGGTAAAAAACGATATAGATCGTTTCATACTGGAAAAAATAAAAGAACAAAAGCTCAGTCCGTCTCCTGAAGCCGGTAAGGCAACCTTGCTGCGGAGGGTAAGTCTTGATATCATCGGAATGCCTGCACCGGAAGACATAACACAACAATACCTGGCGGATACATCACCCGGCGCATACGAAAAGCTGGTAGACACACTGCTTTCGCTGCCACAATACGGCGAACGATGGACGGCGATGTGGATGGACCTCGCCCGTTATGCAGACAGCCGGGGGTATGAAAAAGATTCCTATCGCTCTATCTGGCGCTACCGCGACTGGCTGATCAATGCTTTTAATAAAGATAAGCCTTATGATGTTTTCCTGACTGAACAGCTCGCCGGCGACCTGATGCCCGGTGCGGACGATGAGCGGTTCCTTGCCACGGCATTTAACCGAAATACAATGACCAACGATGAGGGAGGAACGGATAACGAAGAATTCAGAACAGCGGCTATCCTTGACCGTGTGAATACTACCTGGGAAACCATCCTGGGTACCACGTTTGCCTGCGTGCAATGTCACAGCCATCCATACGATCCTTTCAAGTTCGAGGAATATTATAAGTTCATGGCGTTTTTCAACAATACCCGCGATGAAGATTCTCCCGGCGATTACCCTCTGCTGAGAGAGTTTAATAAAGAGGACCAGGAAAAGCTGACAGCATTACAAAAATGGCTGCAGCAGCATGCCCCGGACAGGCTGGGAGAGATCAATACATTTGTCAGGACCTGGCAGCCATCCATCAATTCGCTTAATTGCGACCAGTTTGTGAACAGCGAACTGACCGATACCAAGTGGCTGGCCTTCAGGAACCATGCAACAGCCCGGCTTGCCGGTGTACAATTGAACAGCAGTACATCCCTTACATTCAGGTTTCATTCAAAACTCGATCGTGGTACCTGGAAGATACATATAGATAGTGTTAACGGTCCGGTTATCGCCATAATTCCCCTGAACAGTACAAAAGGCTGGAAAATAGAAACCCGCTCCATCGAGGCTGTGGAAGGCAAACGGGATCTCTATTTTACCTACTCCAATCCCGGCGTAGCGCCGGGCGATCAGCAAAACCTTGCTGTTTTCGACTGGTTTCATTTCGGTGCGCCGTTCCCTGGTAAAGGAGTCCCGGGGTACGATAGTGCTTATGCAAATTATGAGCATCTTGTTCGTACAGCGCCACAGACAGAAACACCCGTGATGATGGAGAACCCGGAAGATATGTTTCGTGCCACACACATATTTGAAAGAGGCAGCTGGCTGGCAAAGGCTGATAAGGTGCAGCCGGACGTTCCTGCATCTCTGAACCCGTTGCCCGAAGGAGCACCCCGCAACCGGCTGGGGCTGGCTATGTGGCTGACCGACAAGAAAAACCCTCTCACGTCCCGTACGATGGTGAACCGCATCTGGGAGCAGATCATGGGCCAGGGGATAGCAGAAACGCTGGAAGACCTGGGTACACAGGGGCTGCCGCCTACGCATAAGGATCTGCTGGACTGGCTGTCGTGGCAGTTTATGAACGACTATAAATGGAGCATGAAGACCCTGATAAAGGAAATTGTTATGTCTGGCACCTACCGGCAGGATTCAAAAGTGCCGGAGGAAATACTGGAAAAAGATCCATTCAATAAATACTATGCCCGGGGCGCACGGGTAAGGCTAAGCGCAGAACAGGTAAGGGACCAGGCGTTGGCGGTATCTGGTCTCATCAGCACCAAAATGTTTGGTAAAAGCGTAATGCCTTACCAGCCGGATAAGATATGGCTATCTCCTTATGATGGTGCCAAATGGACCAAAAGTGAAGGAGAAGATCAATACCGCCGGGCGATCTACACTTACTGGAAACGCACTTCTCCCTATCCCTCCATGCTCAGCTTCGACGGTGTAGCCCGGGAAGTATGCCAGGCAAGGCGCATCCGGACCAATACGCCTCTCCAGGCATTAACGACCCTGAACGATGAAGCCTTTGTGGAAATGGCCAAACATTTTGCCCGTCAAATGCAACAATCTGCGGGCAATGATGTCCGTAAGCAAATCAGTTGGGGCTACCAATCCGCTGTTTATTTTCCTATTGATGAAAAAAAGCTGAATGCCCTGGAGAACCTTTACACAAAAGCAGTAGCCGAGTACAGGCAACATCCCGAAGAAGCAATGGCGCTGACAGGGGAAGAGGATACCCCGCCCGAACAAGCCGCAATGGTATTGGTAGCCAATGCCATGCTGAACCTGGATGACCTGATCACGAAAAATTAACAGCGTCTCTACGTCAAGCGCTTCGGCGACAGCACGCCCGCACAGGCAGTTAACCTGTGGGGAACCGGACCACTATCCATTTTTCTGCCTGTCATCGATCTTTTACGAAGTATTTCCTGCACCTATTGCGTGGGAACAATATTACCTGCCCCAAAGCAGGTAAAAAGAATAAAAAAACAACCATTCCCCGTAAACCGCAGACCGAATAAACCAAGATTATTTACATCTCCCGCATGTTATTTACTCAATAAAAGATCAAATAGCTCAATACCCTGCCCCAAGCGGTTCCGTCCGTGGTAACATTTATTATAAAAGGGGTTATGACTGCATACACTATCAATTAAATCGTTGGTTATGATAAAATACAAAGTTTTCCGGAGACAAATATGGCTTCCGCTTATCATTCCGGTTTTACTATCATGCAAGCAAAACCCCGAAACCTTTGCTATACATTCACCGATCTACCCCTCGGCTACAGATGCGGTCAGCTTTACCCTCCGGAAGATTGACGGAAATGTTTCTGAAGTAAAGCTCTTTGAATTTGTGGCTAATGTTGACAGCGAAGGCCAGCTTTCTGCCACCACACCTGAAACAGAGATCCAAAGCTGGTCATCTCCCGGTTTCCCGTTGACGTTTACCAGGTCGTCGGGATACGGATCGAACAAGCTGGTTACATATCGCTTCCAGGTAAAGGGAAACGATAAAACCTATAACCACACCATCACCTTTGCAACGAGGCCTTATCCTGTGCCTGACCAGGCAGCTCCGGTATATGTAGTCGGCAACCAGGACAGGGTCATGAACCTTGTATTCATACCGGATACCAGCATGAACAGCCGGATGACCCTGTTTTACAATTCGGTCCGTTCACAAATCGATTCTACTTTTCACCAGGAAGACTGGGTAAGAAGATTCAGGGGTTCCTATAACTTTTTTATAAACCCTGTTACCGCTATTGCCCGTGATTTCGACAGCGGACTTTCCCATGTATTACCTTCCAACTCCTCACAGCTCAGTTTTGCACAGGGGAAAGTTATCCTGCATTTCCATGACATCAGGGACCAGGCAGGTGGCGGTTATTTCTCCGCCGAATATGATGTCAGGGGCACGATGCTGCATGAAAGCGGGCACAGCTTATACCGCCTCGCAGATGAATATGACGCCAACAGCGCCTCACACTGGGAAGAACCTGAGTTTCCCAACAACTGGGATAACAAATCAGATGCGGAAGATGCAGCGCCGGGCTATAGTAAAACAACGGCCGATGTACAAAAAATGGGAAGCCAGGACTGGTATCGTCTTTGCAATAACCTGTGCCCGATGCGCTCGTCAGGTAAGCCTATCAACAACTATGACAATCCCTGTAAAACAAGGATATTACATAGCCTGCTGCAACGGGCCTCCAATTAAATAATATTTTAACAAAGTGATCATGAAAAAGATTCTCCGTTTATATATCATAGCAGGCGTTCTGATATCATTTTTACATGCCTGTGGCCAAAAGAAAGAAGACAGGAAAAAAGAAGTAGAAGACGCAGTGGGTAAGATTGATAGTCTTAAAGGACAATTTGATCCTTCAGTGACCATCAAACCATCGTCTGCTCACTGGGCGCTGAATGTACGTTTTAACGGGCAGCGTTTTGAAATAGATACCCTGGCTGCATTTATCCGTAAGGGTAAGCTTCCTTATCTGAACGAATCAAGACCTTCCCTGCCTTTTGTCGTAAAATATGAAGACGCGGCCGGAAAGCTGCTGGGCCAGTATTCCATCGAAATGCCCACTGCTATAAAATCCTGTGAACCCGGATCGGAAGCGATCAAGCCCGGGGTGATCGGCTCTTTTGAGATATTGATACCTGCGCTTGAAGGGATCAGGACGATCGTTGTGGACTCAGCCGGTAAGGAGTGGCGTAAAATTCCAATGCCCCGAAGAATAATACCGGCTCCCGGGCGTACAACACCGGACAGTACGATCTTGCATTAGAAGCGGGTTAGTCCTGTCTTACACTTAGCTTGCTTTCAGTCAACGGACGCACTACGGGCGCCTGTCCGTCCTCCAGCTTGTAGGTGAACACCTTATCTATATGCACCCAGCGCCCGTTTTTCCATTTAAAGCCTTCATAATCACCGTCGGGTATGTAGGTAAACTTTTTATCGGGTTGGTTATTGGTGTAACTCACCACCGGCATTCCGATTTGAATTTTATCCCAATCTTTTTCAAA
>CAKSVK010000210.1 GCA_934502905.1 uncultured Chitinophagaceae bacterium | reverse complement strand
GCCAGGTAGTATATAAAGTAATGTAGTTCTCTTCACCGTTATCGCTGGCGCGGTTATCCAGGCGAAGCGTTTCTACTTCTACCTTTATCTCCACCCTGTCCACATCCGGATCGGCAATACCCGGGTTCACTACCTTCGGCTCATCAACAGTTCCCCCCTGCTTCTGTGCCTGGGCAGACTGTATCAGCAATTGCACGGGATCGGCCGGCAGCTCCTGGTATTTACCTGTAAATACTACCGCGGGATAATTGAGCAAAGGCCGTTGAACTGTGATGACAGGATTGTCATCAAATACCGGGGGCTCACCGTCCGCTAAAATTTCATTGTAGAATTCCGTCTTTGCCAGTCGCAACGCTGCTGGTTTTTCTATACGGCACAAGGCCGGCGCCACATATCTTTTGAAGCTCCATTCAGATGTTGGTGCAGGCGCATTATTAAAAATATCCTCTTCGATTCCCGGGCCGCCCCCGCTGATATCCATCATACGTACCCTGAACTGGTAACGCAGTCCATAACGGAGCGGGATACCTGCCGGCACTTCATCAAACATATTGGTCGCGTCCACTGCTTTGGTAGGAACAGGATCTGTTTTATCCAAACGGGATTCGTCATTCTGATGAATGGCAATGGCATCTGTATCTTTTAAGATCAGGTTCCTTCCGATCCAGCTTGTAAAATAAAGCGGCAGCCAGAAGGGGGCACTGGTATCATTATCCAGTTGGGTAGGAAAAACCTGGTACGGCAACTCAAGTTGTTGACCGGCTTCATTGCCCAGCGGTACACCTCCCATATTGTAGGCCTGCCTGCATTGCACCAGGTTCAGGCTATGCCACTCCGCATTCAGCGCATCTTCTTTCACGTCAATTTTATAGCCGAATACCCCTAACGGGGCATCTATCCTGTTCCCGGGCTCCTGCGGGTTTTCCTCCAGCTGCCGCATATACCATACCAGTATCTGCTCATCATCCCATGCCAGCTGTATGCCCTCATCCTTTACCGGGTGGCTGCCGTCCTGCTTATTGCTCAGGAGAATACGGCTAACAGGTTGTGCCGCATGCACGATCTTTGCAAATCCGTCATTGTATTCGTTAAGCTCGGCAAAAATTTTATCCCAGGGTGCCTTTGGCGGCTCGGGGTCTACCAGCTCGCCGGTTTTGACATACAATACCGGAAAAAGGATGGGTGCAAACAACGGGCGTTTACCTTCATCTCCTGCTACCAACTTGGGTATCCTGGCTGCATATGGTTTAATAAAAGGTCCGTCTGCATCCGGCATCAGCTTTTCCTGAATGCTCAGGTAGTCGGGGTTGATGATATCGGCATAGATATAACAACCTTTTTCAAATAACGGGGTATTTTCTTCATTAAGCACAATGGTTGTTTCATACACCATTCCGCAGGCTTTAGCAAGCAACGGCTGTCGTAACAGGTAAGCAAATACCTTTCCCCAGCTAAGATCCTCATCATTTTTCCAGTTGTCTTTTTTTGTAACCACTTTCTTAACGGCACAGGCATAACTGTCATCCGTTTTTGCATTAGGAACCCGGGGGCCCGTAAAATTAAAAGAATTACAATAAGAAGGGGGAAGCTGCTTTTGAACAGTATAAAACTGGTTGGGTATTGCATCGCTGTCTGTTATATTGATCTTATCTCCAAAGTCCATACGTATCGCTTCCAGCAATGCCTTTTTATCAGGCGTGTTACCCGTAACCTGGGCCAGTGGCACCGGTTTGCGTTCTGCAGCCAGGGCGTTGGCAATGGGCCATTCATCCAGCCCCTTCACTACCTTCAGCTCGAACTGTGGTACGAGGTCAGCAAACGGGATAGCGGTATTATCCGGCACCGGAAGGGAAGTAGCATAAGCCTTAAAAGGATCATAATTCCGGGGGATCAATACGATGTTTAACTTCAGCTGTTCTCCGTCGAATCCCTGCGGAAACACCATCGTTGTATACCTTCTGTTCTTTTCCATACCAATACATTAAACAGTATAAAAAAAATTTCACTCACTAATGATATTATGCAACCTGCCTGTCTTCTCCCCATGTTTTGGAGAAGCTGATATCTATTATCAGGAATATGCTGATGTCTATTGCAAACGTTACCTGCGCACTGCAGTCCGTTTTATTATTCTGGCGCACCACTATTCCCTTCGCCTCGATCATGATCGCCACACATACCAATCCACCCAGCAGGTTCGCCTCACCTTTGAAGCGCATCAGCGCGGCAAGAACCACCTTGTCTTTGTCAGCATACATCTCTACACCCACCAAAAAGCTTACGCTGGCATTTCCTACTACCGGCAAGCTTACCACCACGGATATGCCAAAACCAAACTTCAGGAACAGGCTGGGACCCACTTTTGTATCTGCGGCTATTTTCACTTCCACAGCGCCGATCGCATATACCGAGCCCACGCCAACAGAATAACACATTACCTGCAGCCCGCCATTGAACTTCAGGAAGGCACCCGCAGTCGGCAACAGTTGCGAAGGGTCGGTGGTTACTTTTAAAGCTGCGTTAAAATATACGCCTGCGCTCAGGGATGCTTCAAGCTTTAAAGGTGTCTGTGCGCTATTGTACAATTCGTCGGTTGGCGGGAAGCGGATGGTAGCAATTTCTTTCTGCGCTTCAAACTTGTATTGCCATATTTCACCGCTGTTGCTCATGGCGATCTTCAATCCTTTCTTCATCACTTCACCATAATCACCGGTACTGAGGGAAGCCAGCATTTGCAGTATGTCGATCACGGGCTGTAAAGCCTCGCTGAATTCCAGTTCCGGAACAGGGATCCCTCCGCTGTCATCATCCGCCCCCCCTTCATAATTACTTTCTTTTCCTTTTTTCGCATCAAAATTTCCTTTGATGGTCATCAACCGTTTCATATCGCCCAGGTCTATCACCATTGCCAGGTTATTCAACCGGCTTTTCCATTGATCCGCCATATTGCCGGCAAAAGAGCTTACATCAAAATCAAGCTTGCTGTCTTTTGGTGCAGCGCCTTTTTTCGCAGCTTTGTATTCTATATAGATCCTTAGCGCTTCTGTATCAACTAACGGCACTTCAAAGGATGGCACATCAAACTGTAATGCTTTATTAAGCACCCCGTTGGCGCCCTGCTTCAACAGGTCCAGCCCCTGGTCTATTACCGCTTCTCCTGCTTTCTTTGCCTCTATCTGCATAAGTTCCAGCACATTTTCCCCGCCATCTTTTAAGGCGTTCTCCACAAATGCTTTAAAAGTATTACCGTTACTGTCTTTGCTGTTAAGCAGCGGTATAGCTTTACCGAAGTTATCTATCGCGTTCCCGATATTGGGAAATATGCTTTCCCCTGTCATCAGGCGATAGGCATCTGCAAATACGGGAGGTGTTTTACTCAGCAATTTGTTGATACCCTGGCCATAAGCGGGGGTAAGAAACAAAGCTTTTTGAGTAGCGGTGGACTGCAGGTAGCCGAAATTGATAGTATCTGTTTTCGGCTCTCTCAATATTTCCATAGGATGCGCTACCCTTACCAATTGCGACTGCAGGGTGTTGTTATCCACCAGCTTTCCATTCTGCCATTTACCCGCTCTTATCACCGGCGTCATCGTATTTGCCGGCAAGGGGGTTACTTCGCCGCTGCCTACACTATGCTGCACAAGGCCCCAGCTACCATCCTTCGGGAGCAGCACCTGCCCCCTGACGGCAGCGGCAAACACCGGTCGCGTTGCATCTTTATTGATGGAAACATTCATATCGAAACGTCCTCCCCGCACCTGCTGCCCGCTTTTATTGATATCAATCACACAATCCAGGTCACCCCCGATATTCCCGTTCTGAAGGTTCAGCAACTCCACCAACTGCTGCTCCGTTAAGGGTTTGCCCGCAGGGGCCACCTGCACATATCCGAGTATTTTTTTAGAGACCACCCTTTTATTTACATGCCCCTGCACTACATTTTCTATTTCCACATCCGCATCAAAATATACGCCCCCGCATTTCACCGGCTCTTCTCTTTGTGTAGCACCGTTTTTCATCCATACACCTTTAATACCGTTCAGGTATTCCTGGTTGGGTGCAATAATATTCAGGCTGATGTACTCCGTAACAGAAGGCGCATCTTTAATGTTGCGCACATTAAATAATCCTTTTATGATGCCGGGATGAATTTCATACTGGTCGTTTTCATCAACCAGCACATTATTCTTCCAGTAGCTGTAGGAAAAGTCGAACAAGCCGTTGCTTTCAGCTTTCCATCCGCTGTCTGTCCGGAAAATAATAGCTGCGCCGGTACGGAATACCGTGATGGTACGCACCACACGGATACCCCAGGGATACAGGATGCTTTTTACCTGGATCACCTCATGGCTGGTCCGCCCCATCAGCACATCGAAGCGAGCCTGGCTGGTTTGCGCCAATGCAGCGCTCGGGCTTATCCAGTTGCTGAACATGCTGGCGCCGTAGCCGGTAATATCCATACGGGTAACCGGCACGCCACGGGAATCTTTTATAAGCGGGGATAAGCTTAGTGCCCCAAACAAAAATTCGTTGTTGAATATTTCAGTAACCCTGTGTCCGAGATTGCTGGCGTAAGACGCTACCCCGAACCAGTTCAGCAGGTTGTTGGCCTGCATGGTATACCCCGGAAACATATTATCGTCTGCCGGTAATCCTTTGGTGGGCTGCGCCGGCTTGCCAAAATTACCTGACCGCAGGCTTAGCTGAATACCACCTTCCAGCTTGTATACTCCTTCTTCTGCAGCATCTTTCCTGAACCTGGGCCGAATATTCTCTATTGCCGGCTTTTTGGTCTCAACAAAATTCCTGGAGATATAACTGATCGCCTTCAAACCAAATGGCAGGGTAATAGCTGCAAGGGTGAAGTTGCCCGGTTGTGCTTTGAAATCTTCTATCAAAGCATTCGTAACAGGTATTGGCGCCAATGGCACCGGCACCGTGTTATTATTCCAGATACGGGCCGGGCCGCCGTCGTTTGCATAGTATAACGGTCCCGCTTCAGGGTCCATCAACAGCTTCGGTGAACTAGGGTTCAGCGGATCATCCCGGTCAGGGGGAGTGAGATTTATTTCCGGCTCCCAGGCCATGAGCGGTAATGTAAACGCCCGCACCCGGTTTGCAGGCAGCTTCACCTGCATACCTTCTACCATAAGCGGAAAAGCCGCCGACGTATTATACTCTACCTGTTGATCCTGCCCTTCCCTTCCACGTATGCTACCGG
>CAKSVK010000209.1 GCA_934502905.1 uncultured Chitinophagaceae bacterium | reverse complement strand
GTTCAGGATCACATCTTCGCATAGTTGCCTCAGTTCAGGTTCTATCTCATCATATACCACCAACTGGCCGGCATTTACGATGCCCATATTCATACCGGCTTTGATAGCATAATATAGGAACACAGAATGCATAGCCTCCCGTACCGGTTCATTTCCCCTGAATGAAAAGGAAAGGTTGCTGACACCGCCGCTTACACCGGTCAGCGGCATCAATCGTTTTATTTCCCGGGTTGCTTCTATAAAATCCACTCCGTAATTATTGTGTTCCTCCAGGCCGGTAGCAATTGCAAAAACATTCGGATCAAAGATGATGTCCTGCGGATCGAAACCTACTTTTTCAGTAAGGATCTTATAAGCCCGGTGGCAGATCTCCACCTTTCTCTGTTGGGTATCCGCCTGTCCTTTTTCATCAAAGGCCATTACGATCACTGCTGCACCATAACTCTGGCAGACCACTGCCTGTTGTATGAACTTTTCCTCTCCCTCCTTCATGGAAATGGAGTTCACGATGCATTTGCCCTGCACACATTTTAGTCCTGCTTCTATGATCTCAAATTTGGAGCTGTCGATCATGATCGGCACTTTGGCGATATCGGGTTCGCTTTGCACCAGGTTGATAAAGGTGGTCATGGCCTGCACGCCGTCCAGCAATGCGTCGTCCATATTGATGTCGATCACCTGGGCGCCGTTCTCCACCTGCTGCCGGGCTATGCTGAGAGCTTCCTCATATTTGTTTTCCCGTATCAGGCGGGCAAATTTTTTGGAGCCGGTCACATTGGTTCTTTCACCTATATTGACAAAATTCGTTTCCGGCCGAACCACCAGTGGTTCCAATCCTGATAAGCGGAGGTATGGTTTTATTATAACTTCTGACATTTTTTTATTTCTTCTTGGGTATCTTAAAATCAGCCTCACCCCCACCACGGCGGGCAAGCTCTTATTCTTCTCCTTGCAACGGAGAGGGATGGTGCGACAGAATATATCCAAACTGTATCGCTACTACATCTTCCATTGAATAAATCCCGGCTTTGTATTTGCTTATGGCTCCACTTTCAAATTTCCAAATTCACACATTTTTCATACTCCACATTTTCACATTCCTCTTCCATCTTCAAATTACTTCCACCACCGGTAACGCCCTCGGTTGCATCCCCTTCACACTATCCGCTATATGCCTGATATGATCCGGCGTGGTACCGCAGCAGCCGCCCACAATATTCACAAATCCCTCTTTCGCCCAGTCTTCCAGGAAGTGGGCCGTTTCGGACGGCGCCTCATCATATTCTCCCATGGCGTTGGGAAGTCCGGCGTTGGGATAAGCGGATACATAACAGGAGGCGATCTGTGACAGTTCTGCGATATGCGGCCGCATTTCTTTGGCGCCCAGCGCACAGTTCAAGCCAACACTTAACGGTTTGGCGTGGGCAACTGAGGTATAGAAGGCCTCCAGCGTTTGCCCGCTCAATGTCCGTCCGGATGCATCCGTGATCGTCCCGCTGATCATGATCTCCTTTTTTGGCGCTTCCGGGTGATCCCGGTAGAACTTTTTTACAGCGAATATGGCGGCTTTCGCGTTCAGGGTATCAAATATGGTCTCTATCAGGAATATGTCCGCCCCTCCATCCACCAGTCCCCTGACCTGATCGTAATAAGCTGCTACTACCTCATCGAATGTAACCGCCCGGTACCCCGGGTTGTTTACGTCGGGAGAGAGGGAGAGCGTTTTATTCAATGGGCCAATGGCGCCGGCGATCCAGGCTTGTTTGCCGGTTTGTGTGATCGCTTCCCGGGCACATTTGGCAGAAGCCACATTCAGCTCATAGGCCAGCTCCTGCATATCGTAGTCCGCCATGGCAATGGCGGTACTGCTGAAGGTATTGGTCTCTATGATATCAGCGCCTGCATCCAGGTATTGTTTGTGTATGTCTGTAATGATCTCCGGACGGGTAATACTCAGTAAGTCATTATTTCCCTTCACATCGCAATGCCAGTCCTTAAATTTTCCCCCCCTGTAATCGGATTCTGCCAGCTTATACCTCTGGATCATGGTGCCCATAGCACCATCAATTACCAAAATCCGCTTCTGGAGCGCTTCCCTGATACTACTTGCCATTCTTTTTTGTTTTGAACAGATGGTCGAATGCTTACGCGGGATGTAATGAATTGAACCTGTAACGTTTGGAAACCGGGCAGTTCCCTTGCGTTTATTAGTTCAATTGATGCAGGCCGAACAATAAACAAATCCACCTGTAATGAGACAGCAAAGGTAACAAAGCTTACTGATATAAAAACATGAAAGTATTTTCTAATGTGAAACATACTTTTCAACAGGCATCCGGTTCTGGATACTGCGTCCCAGTGTCAGCTCATCTGCATATTCCAGTTCTCCTCCAAACGAAATACCCCTTGCAATGGTCGTGATCCTTAAGCCTGAAGCAAGAGCAGCTTCCAGCTTTTTCTGGATGTAATAGATCGTGGTATCACCCTGGATATTGGGGCTCAAGGCAAATATAATTTCATTTACGTCGGGAGTGATCCGCTGTACGAGCGACTCAATAAAGAGTTGGTCCGGACCAATGCCATCCAGGGGTGAAATAATGCCACCCAGCACGTGGTAAAGCCCGTTATATTGTTGTGTACTCTCCAGGGCTATCACATCCCTGATATTTTCCACCACGCAGATAGTTTCCTTTTTTCGCATAGGATTGGAACAGATATTACAAAGGGCGTTGTCGGAAATATTATTACATACCTGGCAGAATTTCAGCTCCTTTTTCATCCTGTCCATCGCTTCAGTAAGTCTTGATACCTCTTCCGGGGATTGTTTGATGAGGTGAAGAACCAGTCGCAAAGCGGTTTTTTTCCCTATACCGGGAAGCCTGGAAAACTCATTGACCGCATTTTCAAGAAGGGAAGAGGAGATTTGCATGCAACAAAGATAAACAGCGGACGTTTAGAAAACCATCGTATTGCTGGTAAAAGTGATAACTGTATGAAAAGAATAACCATTCTCCTTGCCCTGCTATTTTTCTTCTCTTCTCCTGTTAATGCGCAGAGCGTTAAAAAGAAAGCTTTAATCGTGAATAACGCCGGCGATACCCTGCACGGATGGGTCGCCTATAAAAACTGGCGTAAGAATCCATACACTATTGATTTTTTTTCTGATTCCCTTTCAAAAGATGGTACATCCTACCAGGTAAAGGATATCCGGTTTATTGATATTATGGGGTATGATCAGTATGTGAGGGCAATTGTCACCAAAGATAACCGCCCTGTTAAATTACCCGACCTGCTCCCGGAATCACAGATACTTTCGTCTACGGATACTCTTTGGTTGAGAAGACTTTTATATGGCGGTGATGTGGAGCTTTACCAGTTTACTGATTTTAAAGAGCATTTTTATATCCATACAACAGGCGGTGAATTTGAAGAACTGACTTATAACGTTTCCCGAAGAGGGACCGACATATATACAGAAAGGAGGTATATAGTCCAGCTGAAAAAACAGCTTAACAGTTTGCAATCGCTTCCGGCGCAATTGTTACATAAAATAGATAAAGTTGATTACAGGGAAAAAGATCTGCGGGAAGCCATACAACAGATAAATGAGGCGAAAGGCAGCATATCTTGGGAAGCTACCCGGAAGTCGAAAATTGGACTCAAGTTTTTTTCTGGTGTCGGTGGTGGATATGCGAATGTAGAATTTATGGGAACCTTTCCCCCCTTTGCAAACATGAATTTTTCAGGAGGATTTGTACCATTTGTAACATTTGGCGCTGATCTGTCAGCATCAAGAAATCTGCAGGACCTGGTATTTAGAGCAGAAGTTACTTATACATCGGCAACTTACAAAGGAACAGGCTCGAGACAAATGACCGGAACTTCGGAGCCATATCAGACAACATATGTTGTTCAGCAAACAAATATATCTCCTTCTATCTCTCTTTTATATAATTTTCTGCGTAATGAAAACCGGAAAATCTATTTTGGAGCAGGAGCCGCTTATAACTTTGCATTTTATGGAAAAAACAGGTATACCCGGACCAGGACACTTTCTGGGGAAGAGGTTTGGGATAATTATTTGAAGAACCCAGGAATCTGGCTTGGGTTCCAGGCTAAACTTGGTTATACGATAGCAGATAAATGGGAACTTGGACTTAACGGACAATTTATCGGGGCCTTTACAAATTACACGGGTTGGTCATTGAAATCGAATACCTATACCACCCAAATCAGGTACTTCTTTTAAGCATTACATTACCTGGAGAGTACGTCCGGTGGTTCATTTTCGGGTAGCTCTATGGTTATTTCATTGTCCCAGTTCGGCCGGATTGTATTTTTTTTAGGTATAGTGACGATTTTCTCAGGTTGTATCTTTTCCCAGTAATTGCCGGTATCCCACTTATTGTTGCGATTGCGGTCGTACAACACCCTGATCTCGTAATCACCCGGTGGAAAAAGTTCAAACCTTATCTCTTTACCTGTTGCAGGCTGGGCTTTATCCAGCTTGTCGCCTTTAAACAGGAGTAATACAATATTTTGTGTGGTATCAAGATTAGGAAGCCTGAGACGTAATGCACCATAGTCCTCTTTCTTTTTTGTTTCGAAACTAATGGTATCAGCTTTTGCCAATCCGGCTCCGGAGGAATCACTGGCTATATCTTTTTCCAGGATCAGTTTAAAATTCTCCCCTTCTTTCCACGGGTATTTGAAAGATATCTTCGTGCCGGTTGTGTCAGCTTCCAGTGAATAACCTGTAACGGGAGCAAAAAGAGTATCTGTAAAATGGAGCTTCGTTTCATCGAATGCAACCAGCGAATCACTGAAAGTCAGGATCAGGTCCGAAAGCAGATCTTGTTTTCCAGCTTCCAGGTTCGTCTGAACGGTTAATGTTTTTTCTTTTTTTGCAGGCATTTTGGAAGAACCCGCAGATTTGCCCCCGCCGCCAGGTCTCCCACCCCGGTCCGCCTCGGGCGCCTCTATAAACGCATATAAAACCGGGCTAACCGTATTGGTGTCTGCTACCACCACACTGCTGCCGTAAAAAGCAAAAAGATCTGCACCGTTCATGTACATTTTCTGCCCGCCGGCATCTTTCAGAGCATAAATATTATAGGTGCCCGGTGCAATATGGCTGAAATGGAACAGGCCGGCGCTGTCAAGCCGGGTATAGTATCTCGGTTTTTCTTTTGCTACTGCAGAAACCTCAAAATTTTTGTGCAGCATCACAATCAGCGTACTGTCGGTTTTACCATTTTCTGCC
>CAKSVK010000208.1 GCA_934502905.1 uncultured Chitinophagaceae bacterium | reverse complement strand
GCTGCAGCCCGCCGGAAGAATGCACCCGTTGCTGCTGCACTTCCCTATTGTATTGCTGCTGCTTGCCGTATTGCTGGATGGCTTCCGGTACAGGAAAACAGGTGAACATAATCCTTTTTACCATATGCTTCAGCAATGGCTGTTCTTATCCGCTGCGTTGCTTTGCGGTATGACGGTGATCATGGGGCTGATCTTATCCCGCGAAGAGGGATATGAAGGTGATACGCTGCAATGGCATAAATGGACCGGCGCAGCCTTATTTTTTACAGCAGCGCTTCTTTTTTTTATCCGCAACAGGAAATGGTATCGCAGGCCCTGGATAATCGGCTCGGGTATGCTGACGGTGATATTGCTGGTGCTGACGGGACATTATGGCGCTACACTTACCCACGGCGACAATTTCGTATGGCAGCCCCTGGAAGCCTACAAAACGGAGAAGCAGGTATCGTTTGAGCAGGCAGTAGTATTCACCGACATCATACGGCCCATCCTTGAAAAAAAGTGTACCGGTTGTCATAACCCTGATAAATTAAAAGGAGAATTATTGCTGACGGATTCTGCCGGCATCATGAAAGGCGGCAAATCAGGACCATTGTTTATTCCCGGTAATGTGGAGACCAGCCTTCTGCTGGAAAGGATCCATATGCCGCTGGAAGAAGAAGAGCACATGCCACCCAAAGGAAAAATCCAGCTAACGGATTTTGAAATTGAGCTGCTGGCCGCCTGGGTGAGCACCCCCGAAACCTGGTTCTCTCAAAAAGTAAGCGAATTACCCGAAACAGATACTTTGCGCCAACTGGCAGCCGCCATATTAACAACCGATAGCACGGAAGAACAGTTCGACTTTCCGGCAGCCAATGAAAAAGATATCGCGACGCTTAATACGGACTATCGTACCATTCTTCCCTTGTCCAAAGGTTCCCCGGCATTATCCGTCAATATTTACAACCGTGAAGAATACAGCGCGAAGCAACTGGATGAGCTGAATAAGATCCGGAAAAATATTGTTTCCCTTAACCTCAATAAGCTACCGGTAACGGATGAGCAGCTGAATATCTTACGCCAGTTTGATAACCTGCGGGAACTGAATCTTAACTTCACGGATATTACGGCTTCCGGCCTGAAAGCATTGACAACGTTACCTTATCTGCGTACCCTGTCCGTATCCGGCACAAAAGTGAATTATACCGGCCTGGAAAAAGTGCTGAAGGATTTTAAAGCGCTTATCACCATTTCGGTATGGAACACAACACTTACCCCCGAAGAAATGCAACAGCTGCAGGCGGCCTACACAACATTGAACGTGATCACCGGCTTTGCAGATGACGGATCTCATATATTGAAGCTTAACCCGCCACAGATCGGCAACCGAACCCCTGTTTTCCGTGAATCCATTACTCCGCAACTGTTTCACCCCGTAAAAGGAGTAAACATACATTACACAACTGATAACAGTGAACCCGACAGCCTGTCGCCGGTGTTCAGGGAAGGATTGACCTTACACCAGCATACCACTATCCGCGCAAAGGCATATAAGGATGGCTGGATAGCCAGCGACGCTGTCAGCCTCGATTTTTTGCGTAATACCATCAAACCGGACAGCGCGGTGCTGCTCAACAAGCTCAACCATGTGCACCTTGCGGAAGGAGCCAATACGTTTTTCGATACAAAGCTCGGCGCATTGGGAGCCAACAACCCGGCATGGGCCAATTATTTTGCCGGGGTGAGGGCAGATGATATGCGATTGGTCTGCTTTTTTAATAAGCCCGTTACCGTTCAGTCATACGGTATACATTATATGGTGGAAGAAAAGACCGGTATCTACCCGCCCGGCATGGTAGAGGTGTGGGGTGGCGAAAGCCAGGAGAGCCTGAAGCTGATCACTACCATAAAGCCGCCGCTGCCGGAAAAGGGAGCTATGCCCTTTATTACCCTGTCGGAGGTATCCTTCAGGCCCGTCACGGTATCCTGTCTGAAGATCATAGCCAAGCCTCACCAGGTAGACAAACACCGTTATCTTTTGCTGGTGGATGAAATGTTCCTGAACTGATCTGTTGACAGGCGAAGCATTTACCTTCGTGAGAACTGTTCTCATTGCGGCAAAATCAGAGATAAACAAATGCCACGATAACAGTTCAGGTTTCCGGTCTATACAGTTTGCCGGCTGGTAACGGAAGCTACAGATAGTATCACCCGCCCATGAAGATTTGAACTTTTCCGCAAAAAGTACATACGCCCTCTAATTGGTTGCAATAGCCCGACATTGCTTTTTTTCTTAATTTACCCATGCGTTGCTTCAAAAAACCATCACCGGGCTCCTGTGACTGAGGAGGCGAAGCTTTGTCCGGGCACCTATGCGGAAAAGGATAGAAATATTTTGCAGGTAGAACTCCAGATTGTGGTAAATACCCGGCTGGCACTAGGTCTGTAGTACCGGCGGCACATGGTAGCTGGCCTGCCGTCATGGCTCTCCGCTGCATTCCTTCTGCCAGGCAAAAGGCATTACACAAGGAGCCACTGCGGGGAATTCAATGCATAACAGCAAATACCGGGTTTGCAGTAGCGATTAATTATCCTGAATATTATATATATGCTTCGGCAGCTATTAAAGAGCAATAATTATGAAATGGACGAATGACATAACGCGGGTATTAAACATTGAATACCCTATTATTCAAGCGCCGATGTTTGGTGTAACAACACCGGAAATGGTTGCTGCTGCTTCAAATATAAATTGCTTGGGTTCGCTGGCCCTGGCTGATCTTAATGCTGAAAAATGTACAGAAGCCATCCGCACGGTAAAGCAGCTTACAAGCAAGCCTTTTGCCGTAAATATTTTCGTTCACAGTATTCCCGAAATTTCAGCCACGCTAAGAGAAAAGTATGCGGAAGCCAAAGCCTTCATTGAACAATTAGCCCAACAAAATCATCTGGATGTAAATATTCCAAACATTGATGAGCTGGAACTTAATAGTTATCACGAACAACTAGAAGCCATCATCTCCGAAAATTGTAAAATCCTGAGTTTTACTTTTGGCAATCTTGACAAACCGAGCATTGACAAGCTAAAGAGCAACGGAACAATTTTAATTGGCACCTGCACTTCGGTAAATGAAGCAATTACTTTAGAAAAATCAGGTATAGACATTATTTGCGTGCAAGGGCTGGAAGCAGGCGGGCACAGAGGAAGTTTCGCATCAGACAATATTCCTGAAATTGGCGGCTTATCGCTATTAGCAAAAGTGAGTGAAATTGTAAATGTGCCGGTTGTTTATGCAGGAGGAATTTTCAATGCCCAAACATTACTGGCATCAAAAACCCTGGGTGCAAGTGGTTTTCAAATCGGAAGCTTATTATTAGGTTCAGCCGAAAGTGCGTTGAAAGATTTTGAAAAAGAGAGATTGAGGAGGGTGAAAGAACCTGAGATTGTTTTAACGAAAAGTTTTTCGGGGCGTTTTGCAAGAGGAATAAAAAATACATTTATCAGCACAATCGAACAGACAGGATTTATTTTGCCTTATCCATACCAGAATAAATTAACAAGCGAGCTGCGAAGAGCAGCAAAATCCAATAAGAATATCGAATTCACAAGCATTTGGGTGGGACAATCCATCAATGAGTTTAGCGGACAATCGACAACTAACATCATAAGAAAACTAATTGAACAAACGGAATATAACAGTCGCTGACACGCTTGCCTGGGCGCAGGTCTGTAATGCTGCCTTTACAAGATAGCCGACCTGTTGCTGGCATTATTTAATTTACAAGAGCTGCAGAACAGCATCTTATAAAAGCAAAAAGGGGCTATACCCAAGACTGATTTGTACACCGGCACACAGGAAGGTGTAATTCATCCGATTTTTGTTGTTATATTGTTGAGACAATTTACTTTTAAGGGCAATTTATCACACCATTTTATTTCATAAGATGACGACAGGCATTATTATAACATTGTCCGTTCTGCTATTACTGGCTTATTTATTTGAAATCACCACCTCTAAAGTAAAAATCCCTTCTGTTATTCTATTGTTGTTGCTGGGGTTTAGCGTGAACCTGATAGCAAACTCTTTAAACCTGAAAATAGCAGACTTAAGTCCTGTTTTACCAATATTGGGTACAATTGGTTTAATCCTCATTGTACTGGAAGGTTCCTTAGAAGTAGAAATTGACAAAACCAAGTTGCCTTTTATTTTAAAATCGTCAGCAGTTTCATTTCTTCCGATAATCATTATAAGCTTCGGAATAGCCTACTACTTTTCGTATTTCGAATCCGTACCCCTGAAAATTTCCTTATCAAATGCTGTCCCCATCGGGGTCATCAGCAGCGCTATCGCCATACCAAGTGCAAAAAATCTCCTGCCAAATGACAAGGAATTTATCACGTATGAAAGTAGCCTGTCTGATATATTTGGCGTAATATTCTTTAATTTCATTACCCTAAATAACAATATCACCATAGGAACATTCGGCAATTTCGGACTGCAATTATTACTGATGCTGGTAATTTCTTTCGTTGCTACCCTTTTGCTGGCAGGATTTCTAAACAGGATAAAGCATCATATCAAATTTGTACCGATCATCATTTCTGTTGTGCTTATCTATGTAATAGCCAAAGAATTTCATTTACCGGCGCTTATCTTCATTTTACTGTTCGGATTATTCATGGGTAACATTGATGAATTGCGGCATTTTAAATTTATCCAACGGTTTCACCCAATAAATTTCAGCAGGGATGTAGATAAATTCAGGGAAATAACAACAGAGCTGGCATTTCTTATACGGGCGTTGTTCTTTATACTATTTGGCTTTCTCCTGGATATTTCCGATATTTTAAATACAGACACAATACTCTTTGCCGTTTGTATTACAGCAGGTATTTTTTTAGTCAGGTTTATCATCCTGAGGTTGTTCAAGATCACTATCAATCCTTTAATATTCATTGCCCCACGAGGGTTGATCACAATCTTACTTTTCCTTTCCATTCCCGCTTCGGAACAAATTGAACAAATAAATAAGTCACTAATAATGCAGGTAATCATTTTCACGGCATTAGTAATGATGTTCGGACTCATGAAATACAAAAAGCCAGTAATAAAAACCATAGAAAGCGAATAAAACAGATAGTAGTCGATATTATATTTCTTAAAAACGCGCTAATGCAGGTATGCGGCGCCCATACTGCGCGATAGCCGACCTGTCACCCTTGCATTATTTAATTTACAAGAGCTGCAGACAAGATGTTGTAAAGATACAAAGAGACTATACCCGTTTTCCGCAGCATCCCTGCTGGCAGGTGGAATAAAGGAAAC
>CAKSVK010000207.1 GCA_934502905.1 uncultured Chitinophagaceae bacterium | reverse complement strand
GTCCTCCACTAGCTCCTTTATTGTTATCGGCACCCCGCTACAACAATTAATAATACCTGTCACCTCATCCTGCAAAGCTGTTGCCACAATATATTCAGCAACTTTTTCCACCGGCAAAAAATCCCGGGTTTGCTCACCTCCACTCATATTAAAAATCTTCTCATTATTGTCAATTGCCTTTTGCAATTGCGAAAGTAACGATTTTGGATTTTGCCCCTTTCCATACATATAAAAAAGCCTCATCCATTTAAAATCAGGAACAGAAGTTTTCCAAAGCGAATTCACAAACACCCTGAGCTCATTTTTCGCCCTTGCATATGGAACAACCGGCTCTTCGGACATCTCTTCCGAAAGCTTTCCTTCTTTCAATCCATATTCCAGGCAGGTACCGGAAATGGTCAAGTTCCCAAGCCCGTTTTCAAGCATATTTTGCAGGAACAGCTTATGCCGGGGTAAGTTACGGGTAATGTGAAAATCTGCCTTATAATCGGGTAATCCCTCCCAAGCCAAATGGATTAAAAGATCGGGAGCTTCAAAAAACAAATAATAATTAGTCTTTTCATTTAACTCAGAAAAGTCTAACGGGATATAACGCACTGATTGATACCATTCCATCAACCGGGCGTTGTCATGATTTGCAGAAGTTGCAATGATCTCATAGCCACGCGATAACAACTCTTTCACCACATACCTGCCTACAAAACCCGTTGCGCCTGTAACCAGTACTTTCTTCATGCTCATCAAATTATTTGCAAACCGGGAATAGGTACCGCAAAACGTCCACCCCAATCTTTTATATATGACAATTGAGACATGATTTCTTTCTTCAAATTCCAGGGAAGTATCAGCACAATATCCGGCTTGATCTTTTTCAAATGACTTTCATCCGTTACCGGAATATGGCTGCCCGGTAGCCACTTATTCTGTTTATGTGGATTGGCGTCTACAACAAAATCTATAAGGTCATTTTTTATGCCGCAATAATTAAGCAATGTATTACCCTTTGCCGCAGCGCCATAAGCGGCAACAATTTTGCCCTGTTTTTTTTGCTCCAGCAAAAACTGCAACAACTGCAGCTTTGTATGCATTGCTTTTTCCTGGAATCCGGCATAATATGCCATTGTCTGGATTCCTCTTGCAATTTCTTTTTGAAGCAGGGAAGTTACATTTTCTGTAACCCTCAGCTTTTCATTGTGCTGATGCCTGGCATATATGCGTAAGGAACCTCCGTGTGTTAGCAGCTCTTCTACATCGAATATTGTTAAGCCTGCACTTTCAAAGACCTGCTTAACTGTATAAAAAGACAGATAAGAAAAATGCTCATGATAAATAGTATCGAACTGGTTATTATCAATCAACTGCATCAGGTGTGGAAACTCCATAGTAATCACGCCCTCCGGAGCCAGTAATATCTTCATTCCGCCTACAAAATCTACAATATCCGGTACATGTGCCAGCACGTTATTCCCCAGTAACAAATCTGCTTTATTATGCTGAGCAAGCCTATTGGCAAGGCGAACACCAAAAAAGTCTACAACCGTTTCAATCCCCTTTTCTCTTGCCACGCTGGCAGTATTACCAGTTGGTTCTATACCCAAAACAGGAATAGAGCGATCTTTGAAATATTGCAACAGATAACCGTCGTTCGATGCTATTTCCACTACTTTCGAATGGCTGTTCAGTCCGAACCGTTCCACCATTTTTTCGGTATACGCTTTGGCATGCGCCAGCCAACTGGTAGAGTAGGACGAAAAATATACATACCCGCTATCAAAAATGGCATCTGACTTTTTATATTCATCTATTTGCACCAGAAAGCATTGATGGCATGTATATACTCTAAGAGGATAGTATACCTCCGGCTCATTCAACTGTTTCTCAGTGAGAAAAGAATTGGAGGCAGGAGCATTGATAAGATCTATAAAAACATGTTGAAGTTCAGCTTTACAAAACCTGCATTTCATATTATTGAATTCCGTTAAAGTTTGCGTCAATCAATGGATGAGAAAGATCCCTTTCCGATATAAAAGTTAATGCAACCGGCCATTGTATGTTTACTGCCGGATCATTGTACCTTATTCCACCTTCAAACTCCCGGGCATAACTGGCGGTATGATGATACAATAATTCACAATTGTCTTCCAGCGTTTGAAACCCATGAGCAAAACCTTCCGGTATATACATCATTTGCCTGTTTTCAGCGGATAATGTTGTCCCATACCACTGCAGGAAGGTGGGAGATTCCTTCCGTAAGTCAACCGCTACATCCCATACTGCCCCTGCAACACAACGAACCAGCTTTATTTCTTTATAAGGCCCCGTCTGAAAATGCATTCCCCGGATCGTACCCTTTTTTGAGGTGAAAGAATGATTCATCTGCACCCATTCTTTCGAGTGCCCGATCCCCGCAAAATCCTCCCTGGAAAAATACCGGCCGAACCAGCCACGATCATCAGAAAAGATCTCTAAAGAAACAACGTAATTTCCCTGTAAAGGACCGGGTGTAAAAATCATAACGATTGGTATTGTTTCAGTTGTTCTAAAGTAAAATTCAATCTTTCACCAACCGGTTGCTTGTACCAATCAATGGTCCATTTTATATTTTCATCCAGAGATAGCTTTGGACGCCATCCCAGTTGTTGCATAGCCTTTGAAATATCCAGTTGCAGCAACCCTGCTTCATGCGGATCAGATGCAGACGATTGATCTATCCAGCTTCCCCCTCCCCAAATCCGGATACAATTTTCGATGAGATCCCGCACCGGCATATGCCCCTCAGGCAACGGTCCGAAATTATAAGCACCTTCAAATTTCAGGGGATCTAACGAAAGATGATATCCTAAAAGAAGATAACCCCAAAGTGGCTCCAGAACATGCTGCCACGGACGAACAGCAGCCGGGTTACGGATCGGAACAGGAATATCTTTTTCAAGGGAACGAACAATATCCGGTATGATGCGATCCTCGCTCCAGTCCCCCCCTCCTATCACATTACCCGCCCTCACACTGCCGATAACCTTCCCGTGAACTGAAAAGGCTTCCGGGTTGAAAAAACTGTTCCGAAAGGAGCTTACCACTAACTCTGCACAGGCCTTGCTGGCACTATAAGGATCGTAGCCTCCAAGCCTGTCCGTCTCCTTATATAAAATATTTGCTTCTTTATTTTCGTAGACCTTATCCGTAGTAATTACGATTATGATACAAGGTTTCGGCAAATCATTTACGATCTCAAGCAGGTTTGCCGTACCACTGACATTGATATCGAATGTTTCTGCCGGCATCTGATAGGATCTTCTGACAAGCGGTTGAGCAGCCAGGTGAAAAATAAAGTCCGGTGCTGATTGAAGCACCACATCTTTCAAATGCGCTTTATCCCTGACATCTCCCAAAATACTGCTGCCGGAAAAGCCGTCACGTATTAATTCAAATAAGCTATTCTCATACCGGGGTGCGAGCGCATAACCCGTAACAGATGCATCCCACTGCTCCAGCAATAAGGTCAGCCAGGAGCCTTTAAATCCCGTATGACCTGTTACCAAGACTTTTTTACCCTTGTAAAACTCTTTAAGCGTCCCTGCATTTACCATAATTTCCATTTGGCTTTGTTGTTCTGCCACAGCTCTTCCAGTTCTATCTTATCTCTTAAGGCGTCCATACACTTCCAGAAACCATGATGCCTGTATGCCACCAGCTCATCATCCCGGGTCAACTGTTCCAGAGGTGCATCTTCCCACATTACATTACTTACATCATGATCCAGGTACTTAAAAACAGCAGGACTTAAAACAAAAAAGCCCGCGTTGATCCACTTCCCTTCATCTTTAGCTTTCTCCCGGAAAGAAATCACCTCTCCGCTTTCATCCAGTTCCATTCCACCAAAACGCGCATCTAATTGTACTGCGGTAACCGTTGCTATCTTCTTATGCAAACGGTGAAATTCCAGCAGCGACCTGATATCTATATCTGCAACGCCGTCTCCATAGGTCAACATAAAATCTTCCTCCCCGATATACTTCTTTACCTGTTTCAGGCGACCCGCCGTTTTTGTATATAAACCCGTATCCAGCAGGGTTACTTTGAAAGATTCACTCTTGCTTCCCAATACCTCCATAGAATTATTTCCCAGATCAATGGTGATATCTGCATTGTGCAGGAAGTAATTCATGAAATACTCCTTGATGACATATCCTTTATATCCCAGGCAAATTATAAAATCGTCAAACCCATAATGACTGTATATTTTCATGATATGCCATAGTATAGGTTTTCCACCGATTTCTACCATGGGCTTCGGGCGGGTATCTGTTTCTTCTGCCAACCTGGTACCTAGGCCGCCTGCAAATATTACTACTTTCATATATATACGTGAATATACAAAGCTAATTTATTTCGGGTATTCAGATAATAAAGAAACGTATTATATAAGTAACTTGAGGCAGAAAATAGTGTAATCAATCAAATTATTTTTAAAATGTATTACAATACTCCAGAAGAGGTAATGAAGCAGGTTGTTGCTTCTTCGTGATATCGATTCCAGTCCGGTACCAATAGGAATCGATTGTAAAGATGCACGCTTTCTGCTTTTCTACCGGTTGAAGAAAAATAAAAATTAATTTCCCCCGTAAAATGGTAAGACTTCCGGAAACGTTATTTGATGAATAACTAGAAGGTTTTAATAAAATAGGAAGGTTTAAAAGCGTCCAAAAATAATCGTAAATGTATTCTTTCAGTTAATTTTGGGGTTAATCTGCAAACCCTTATATGACAATTTAACCTTATGAGAAAAGCTCTGCGAACTCTTATCTATTTACTCTCTTTACTGGTTCCTGATTCTGTTATTTGCCAAACTGCTAGATTTATAGTTCCAGATACAGTTTGTATTTCGCAAAATATCAATATTACCAATACCAGTGTTGGAGCAACAAGCTATTACTGGAATTTTTGTGTAGCCAATGTTAATGAAACGGTTCCTACCGGAGTAAATCTTGGGAATGTAGGGAATACATTGAGCCAGCCTGTATTTATGGATTACATTTATTATAACGGGACTTATTATGGTTTTATAAATAATCATCAGCCCAGTGCTTTGATACGACTGAATTTTGGAAATAGCCTGTTGAATACACCTACCGCTGAAAACTTAGGAAATTTTGGGGGAATTATCCCCCCTGCCTATGGTACAGGAGGTATTCAGGTAGTGGAAGACAATGGAAGATTTTATGTGATAATTGTTGGAGGATATGTTCCAAGCGGAAGTACCCCGAGAATAATTAAAATAGATTTGGGAACCAATCCTGCAAATCCGACTCCAACAGCTACCAACTGGGGTAATATTGGTGGTAGCATGAGCCAGCCAATTGACCTTCACATATTCAGAGAAGGAGGTAATTGGTATGGGTTCACTAC
>CAKSVK010000206.1 GCA_934502905.1 uncultured Chitinophagaceae bacterium | reverse complement strand
TCTGTGGTGTGGGGCGGGATCGAACCGCCGACACAAGGATTTTCAGTCCTTTGCTCTACCGACTGAGCTACCGCACCGGGAGTACGTTTCCGAAGAATAAATTATTTAATCTTGAAAAATTAAATGATTTGTTTCAAACGGGCAGCAAAAATAACAGATTCCGGGATAATATCGAAATATTATTGTGGCCTTTATTTTTTAACGGGGATTTTTGATTTTAAAAGGGTGCGGGCTTCATGCACTTCATCGCTGTTGCGGAAGGCATCTTTGGGCAGCAGGAAAAAGCTCCTGGGACTGAAATACAGGTGAAAAAAGTTAGGTGTTTCCATTATCTCGCTGAACTCCCGCCAGGCCCAGGTTTTGTTACCCCGTTCGTTGCCTATGGAAAAATGATTCTCCTGCAGCAATACATCAAAATGACCCTTGAAGGTGGCCGATCTCCTGTAAATCATTGCCGGAAGCAACCACCAGAAAGCCAGCATGATCATCAGCCACACAAAGGAGCTGATCAAAAATGCCAATGGCGTTACTTTTTTGTAGACAAACAGAAATGCAGCCAATAACGCAAATACATTAACAAAAATAATCATAAGCTTTATCTCCCGCTTACTGATAAAATGGTAGCGTAAGGCCTGTAAAACCTGTCCCTTTTTGTAGTCAATTTGTACCTGCATATGCAGGGATGAAGATAAAAAAGAAAAGTTTAAATGCCGGTATTTAAATCAGCTATTTAAACTTTTCAACGGGAGTTTTTCTGAGAGCAAGTATTACCCTTTATAGCGTATTGCCGGGGTTATCGAACGCTCCGGCATCTTGTTTTGCTGAAATCTCCATTTGCTGCTTCATATGGAGTTAAGGACCGGGCACAGGAGGAAACAAGAATGATGAGCAGTAATCCAAAAATTAATCTAGCCATTATTGAACATTTAGAAAGTAAACAATAGAATACAAAGAAAGTTAACGAATACTTAAAGTGCAATACACGAAAGTTCATATTCTTCCAACCTGATCTTTTGTTCTGTAAAGAACGTTTATCGGTAAAATTGTTGTATACACCTTCCGTTCCGTTATGTCGTTAGCTTGTTTTGCAAAAACCATGTCAAACTGGAATAAAAGGGCATTTTAGAAGATGAACGCCCTTTATTTGACAGTTATTTTATGAAAAATCAATTTTTTTGTATCTAATTGCCATGAAGAAGATCACCTGGTACCTTCTTTTATCCTTTTTGGTTACAGCCACAGCCATCGGCGGCTGGTATTATTCCCGCTTCCAGGGAGACAGGCCCGCTGGCGCGGCGGTTATTGATGCCCGGGATTCCGTTAGTATAAAAAGAGACCTGATCGCGGATAGCCTGAAAAGGTTTGCTGCTGCCAACAGATACAATACGCAGATCGGTTTTTTACTGGATATGAGCATTGAATCGGGCAGGGACCGCTTTTTTGTGGTAGACATGAAAAAGGATTCTGTGCTTAGTGCAGGATTGGTAACACATGGAAGGTGTAATCAAAACTGGCTGCGTGGCAGAAAATACAGTAATATAATCGGCAGCGGCTGTACGTCTCTCGGCCGGTACCGCGTTGCAGGATCTTATCATGGCCGGTTTGGGTTGGCATACAAGCTGCATGGGCTTGATCCTACCAACAACAATGCCTTTAAACGGTACGTGGTGCTTCATGCGCACGAATGTGTCCCGGATAAGGAAGTGCACCCGCTCCCCCTTTGCCAGAGCGATGGCTGTCCTACCGTATCCCCTGCATTTTTACAGGAGCTTAAAGTCATTATTGAAGCTGCGTCCCAACCGGTCATTCTCTGGATATACGAATAAACCCTGGACCAACCTCCGGCGTAAACCATATAAGAAAATTAACCTCTACCTTTATGCCTGTCCGATCAGACAGACAACATGAATGAAATTCAGACAGTTAAAGCAGTTTTTGCAGAAATCATCATCCCCCTGGCGCTGCCCAAAAATTATACATGGCAGGTGCCTTCCCACCTGCTCGACAGGATAGCCGTAGGTTGCCGGGTAGAGGTGAACCTGGGCAAGTCAAAAAAATATGCAGGCATCGTAAAAAAGCTACATCACCAGAAGCCGGCTGCTTTTGAGCCCAAATACATATTAAACGTGCTGGATACAGAACCTGTTGTCTTTTCCCACCAACTGGCTTTATGGGAATGGATGGCCAATTACTACATGTGCAGCGAAGGAGAAGTGATGGCAGCAGCGCTGCCGGCGCACTTTAAGCTCAGCAGCGAAACGATCCTTATTTTCAATGAAGAATATGGTGATGACTTTTCTCCGCTGGATAACGATGAATACCTGGTAGCAGAAGCTTTGCTGTTAAAGAAAGAGCTGAAGCTAACGGAGGTACAGCAGTTACTGGACTCCGCCCATGTGTACCCGGTAATAAAAAGACTGATCGAGAAAAAGCTCTGTTTTGTATGGGAGGCGCTCAAGAACACCTATGCAGAAAAAAAGGAAACATTCGTTTTGCTGCACAATACCTATAGTGATGAGGACAAGCTGGCGGACCTGATGAACGGTATGAGCAGGGCGCCAAAACAATTGGATCTGTTGCTGAGCTACCTGCACCTTGTTAAAACAGAGGGTGAGGTTACGAAAAGCCATCTCCTGAAAAAATCCGGGGCATCTGATGCCCACCTGAAAGGACTGGTTGATAAAAACATACTGGTGACGGAAAAAAGAGCAGTTGACCGTATCCGTTATATGGCCCGCGATATCAAAATTGATTTTGAGCTGAGCGAGGCGCAGCAAAATGCCCTGCTGCAGGTGCAGCAGGAACTGGAGCAAAAGCCTGTTTGCCTGCTGCATGGTGTTACCGCCAGTGGTAAAACACAGGTATATATCCGTTTGATTGAGCAGTTCATACGAACCGGTAGACAGGTATTATACCTGCTGCCGGAAATTACGCTCACTGCGCAGATCATACGGAGGCTGCAAAAACATTTTGGCGGGTATATCGGGATCTATCACAGTAAGTTCAGCCAGAATGAACGGATAGAGATATGGAACAAGATAAAATCCGGAGAGTTGAAAGTGGTATTAGGCGCGCGGTCTGCTTTGTTCCTTCCTTTTAACGACCTCGGGCTGATCATCGCAGATGAAGAGCATGATGCTTCCTTTAAGCAACAGGATCCTGCCCCCCGTTATAATGCGCGGGACAGCGCTATCTACTATGCGGGCATCCTCAACGCAAAAGTATTATTGGGCAGCGCCACGCCTTCCATTGAAACCTATTACAACTGCGTCCAGGAGAAATATGGTAAGGTGGATTTGAATGAACGGTTTGGTGGGGTACAGCTGCCCTTCATCCAGGTGATAGATACCAAGCATCTCCCGTTGGTAGAGAAGCAAAAGGTGATCCTGTCTCCTCAACTGAAAGAAGCCATTCAGCATTCCCTCGATCAATCCAAACAGGTGATCCTGTTCCAGAACCGGCGGGGTTATTCTCCTTACCAGGTATGCGAGACCTGCGGCTGGATACCTCAGTGCAAGCAATGCGATGTAAGCCTCACCTTCCATAAGCTATCCAATAAGCTGATCTGCCATTACTGTGGAACCACTTACCCGCAGGTAAATACGTGTATGGCATGCGGTAACCACCAGTTCATTCGCCGCAACTTTGGTACGGAAAGAATAGAGGAGCTGCTGGAGGAAGATTTTCCAAAAGCAAAAATTGCACGGATGGATATGGATTCCGTGAAGGGCAAGCAGGCCCACGATGCGTTGATACAGCAGTTTGAGCAGCGAAGGCTGGATATACTGGTCGGCACACAAATGGTGGTAAAAGGACTGGATTTTGATAATGTAAGTCTGGTAGGGATACTGGATGGGGACAGCGTGCTGAACTTCGCAGACTTCAGGGTGAATGAAAGGGCTTTCCAGTTGATGGAACAGGTAAGCGGGCGGGCAGGGCGGAAGGACGGGAAAGGAAATGTGATGATACAGGTTGCCAATACCAAACACCCCGTGCTGCATTTTGTAGAGCAACACGATTACCGCTCTTTTTTTTCTTTTGAGCTGGAAGCCCGTAAACGCTTCTTTTACCCACCATTTGCCAGGATCATATTACTGACGTTCAGGCATCGCCAGCAGGATATTGTGCAGGCAGCGGCACATTGGTTTTCGACGGTATTATCGGCGCGGTTTGATAAGTATATGGTTGGTCCGGCTGAACCCGTTGTGAACCGCATCCGCAACCAATACCTGATGGAAATTTTGCTGAAGCTGCCCAAAGATGGTAAAACTATCAGGGACTGTAAACAAAAAATACGGGATACAACTGCGGAAATGCATCAGCAGAAAAATTTTAAAAGTGTGGTGATCATTGCAGATGTTGACACGGTATAATGTGTTTTGCTTCTGTAAAGGCATAAATCACAAAAAGCCACCGGGGTGGCCTTTTGTGATTTATGCTGTGAATTTCTGATAGAGTGGGCTTTTGCCCGGTTAACAAGTTTGCAGTCAGTTTGATCCTTTATCCTAATATTCGATTGACAATGTAAAGATGCTCTTTCTTCCCCAGCTTTGAAATAATATTCGATCACAAGAATACTTTGTTCGATTTACCGTACGTAAAGATCGATAAGTGAAAACCCGTAACAGCGGGTTAATAAATGATAACGGATTCATGGTATATTATAAAATCCGTTGCAGGAGATAGAAAACCAGTGACTAATGCAGGGATCAAAATCGTACCATGATCTTGAAGTTCAGCAGGCGGGGGGTAAGCCGGTTGGGCAGGGTATATACCGTATTGGAAAAATCCTTCACCAGCATGTAAGAGATGGTATTGCTCCTGTCCAGCAGGTTGAATACCTCCAGGCTTGCCCAGATATCTTTCAGACCTCTGAACGGATGATGGCTTCTCCTGCTTATTTTTTCACTGCTCAGCAATAACGCGCTGAACCCGATGTCTACCCTCATATAAGGCTCTATTACCAACGCATTCCGGTACCGGATGCTGCCGGGAATATTATAGGGCATATTACTGCCGAAGATCGTATGCAGGTGTACCTTAAAATTTTTATTGGTAGTAAGGTAATCCTGGAAGAACATGCCGAATGTAACCAGCCGGTCTGTGGGACGACGCATCCACCCTTTGTCAAAGCGCATACTGTCTGCTACCACCTGGTCTTCGCTCTGCGCAGTAATAAATTCCCCCGCTGCATTCTTATAACGGTAGTAATGAAAATCATCTATCTTTTCCATCGTGCGCATAAATCCGAGGCTCACCCAGCTTTCGGCATCTTTTACAATTTCACTGAAGAGTCTTAACTCAAGTCCCACTGCATAAGCTTTTGCATTGTTGTTACCCGCATAGCGGATACGCACATTGTCAATATCGTACACGCTCACATCGCGCATGGACTTGTAATATGCTTCAATTGTCAGCCGGCTGGGCCGCTTGTTCCACAGCTCGAAGTTATATTCTGCACCCGCTACAAGCTGCCAGCTTTTCTGCGCTTTCAGGTC
>CAKSVK010000205.1 GCA_934502905.1 uncultured Chitinophagaceae bacterium | reverse complement strand
ATAGTGAAGTTTCTCAGAAACACGAGTCTGGACGAGCTGCCGCAATTAATAAATGTTTTAAAAGGGGACATGTCTCTTGTAGGGAACAGGCCTTTACCGCTATACGAGGCTGCTACGCTTACCACAGATAAATATGCTGCGCGGTTCCTGGCGCCTGCGGGTATCACAGGCCTCTGGCAGATCAAAAAAAGAGGGCATAAGGAGATGTCTGTTGAAGAGCGTATTAATCTCGACATAACATATGCTAATCAATCGAGCCTGATGTATGATCTCTGGATTATAGCGAACACCCCCAGAGCGCTTGTTCAAAAAGAGAGTGTATAATAAGTTATACCGCTCGTCGTTAGTAAAAAAATGAATGATGAAAGATTATCCTTTAATTTCAATTATTACACTTAATTGGAATCAAACCGATATTACTTGTCAGTTCCTGGAGTCTACTAAAAATCTTCAATACAAGAATTACGAAATACTTGTTTGTGATATGGGATCTGAGATAGATCCTACAGAACGTATCGAATCAGGAGGATATCCCAATACGAAGGTGCTGAGGAGCGAAAAGAACCTTGGCTTTACCGGGGGAAACAACTGGGGGATGCGTAACGCAGCGGGTGATTATTTTTTTATTGTGAATAACGATACGGAAGTAACGCCTGACCTGCTGAATATACTGGTAGAAACTTTTGAGCACGATGCTGCTGCAGGAGTTGTATGTCCCAAAATATTGTTTTATCATACCCCCGGTGTTATTCAATATACGGGGTTCACGGAAATAAATGTATTTACCGGACGTAATGGCTCTATCGGGTGGGGAGAGCAGGACAGGGGGCAACACGATCAGTTGAAAGAAACATTTTATGCGCATGGAGCCGCCATGCTCGTGTCGAAGAAGGTGGTAGAGAAAGTAGGTATGTTTGCGGAAAAGTTCTTTATCTATTATGAAGAAATGGATTGGTCTGCCAGGATCAGAAGGGCAGGGTTTAAGATAATTGTACAGCCCCGGGCAACCATTCTTCATAAGGAATCGGTTACAATGGGTAAGGAAAGCGCTGTAAAAGTGTATTATCACACACGCAACCGTATCCTGTATATGCGGCGCAATTCGAACGGCTTTCAATTTACCTGCTTTACCCTGTTTTTTATATTCTTTTCTGTACCGAAGTCTGTGTTTAAATATACCAGGGGAAGGCAGTTTGAACACCTGAAATCTTTTTTCAGGGGCGCTTTCTGGAATCTTACTACTTCAAAATCTTCTCCTGTATAATTTTTAAAAACTTTAAATTATCGAATATATGACTACATCTTTAGTGACCGGTGGGGCGGGGTTTATTGGTTCTCATGTTGCAAAGCATTGCCTGGCAAAAGGACATAAGGTAGTGGTGCTGGATGACCTTAGCGGTGGTTTTGAAGACCATATTCCTGCCGGCGTAATATTTATAAAAGGCAGCATTACGGATGAGGCATTGATCCGGGATCTGTTCAACGAATACAGGTTTGATTATGTCTACCATCTTGCCGCGTACGCTGCGGAAGGGTTGTCACATTTTATAAGAAGGTTTAATTATAATAATAACCTGATAGGCAGCATTAACCTGATCAACGAGTCTGTCAAGCACAAGGTGAAATGTTTTGTTTTTACCTCTTCGATTGCTGTATACGGTAAAGGGCAGCTTCCGATGACAGAAGAAATGACTCCGGTTCCGGAAGATCCGTATGGTGTTTCCAAATACGCGGTGGAGCTGGATCTGAAAGCCGCACATGAAATGTTTGGATTGAACTATGTAATATTCAGGCCACACAATGTATATGGCGAAAACCAGAATATCGGTGACAAATACCGCAACGTGATCGGTATTTTCATGAACCAGATCATGCAGGGAAAACAGCTCACTATATTTGGGGATGGATCGCAAACGAGGGCCTTCAGTTATATAGACGATGTTGCCGTTCCAATTGCCAATTCTGCGGAGCTGAAAGCTGCTTACAACCAGGTTTTCAACATTGGTGCCGATAAACCTTATACCGTGAAAGAGCTGGCACATGTGGTGAGTGCGGAATTCGGTGTGGAAGCCAATATTAAATTCCTGGCAGCGAGAAACGAAGTGCTGCACGCCTATTCCGATCATACAAAAGCGCATGCTGTTTTCGGTGCAGGATCCGGTGTGGATCTGAAAGAAGGCATATCACGGATGGCCGCATGGGCAAAAGAGGTAGGCGCCAGACAAAGCCAGGAGTTTGGAAATATTGAGATATCGGAGAAGTTGCCGGAAGGTTGGGGAATCGTAAAAAAGGAGAATGTGTAAGGCTGATGTACAACGGTGGCAAAATAAGGGTGCTGGAGTGTATACGCCAGGGTAAGATCGGGGGAGGAGAGTCTCATCTCCTGAGCCTGGTAGAGAATCTTGATCGCGGTATTTTTGATCCTGTTGTATTATCGTTTACCGATGGTCCGATGATTGAAAGGCTCCGTAAGCTGAACGTGGATACCCATGTGATTTATACGGAAAAGCCCTTTGACATCCGGAAAAGCAAAGAAGTAAGAAGGTTTATCAAAAATGCAGATGTGCGCCTGATACATGCGCATGGAACCCGTGCCGGCTCAAACGTGTTATGGGCAGCAAGGAAGCTGAATATTCCTTTAATATATACTATCCATGGCTGGTCTTTTCACGAAGGACAGAGCAGCTTTGTAAAACGACTCCGTATCTTGGGTGAAAGGTACATTACCCAACGGGCGGATTTGAATATTTCCGTATCTGAATCCAACCGCCAGACAGGTGTAGCCTGTATTCCCTCTTTCCGGTCGGTGGTTGTCAACAACGGAATAGACGGACACAGGTTTGACCCCGATGGTTCGTTTACGGATATCCGTGGGGAGCTTGGCATTGGAAGAGAAAAAACATTGCTGCTTTTCCTGGCAAGGTTTACCTACCAGAAGCAGCCGTTGGTATTGCTGAAAGCATTCCGGGAAGCTTGCCGGGATAACCCCGACCTGCATTTACTGATGGTGGGAGACGGTGAGCAGAAAGCGGAAGCTGAAGTATATATCAATGCAGAAAATCTTTCTGATAAAATTACGTTACTTAATTTCAGGCAGGACGTGCCGGATATCCTGAATGCCGCCGATATTTATGTGCTGCCATCCCTGTGGGAAGGGCTTCCGATAGGCTTGCTGGAAGCAATGGCCATGGGAAAAGCGATCATTGCATCGGATGTGGATGGAACCAAGGAGGTAATTGAGAATGGGGTGAACGGATTGCTGATCAACACCGCAAACCTGGCAACCCAGCTAACCGGGGCTGTGCTGCTGCTGGCTGAAGATAAACAGATGCAGGTTGAGTTGGGAAGGGGAGCCATCCATACGATTAAAAACAGGTTTGACGTAAAAAAAATGACAACGGATATAGAGGCGATCTATCGCCAATTGTTACGGTAAATTTTCATAAAATAATTGTATAAAGTGGAGTTTGAAAGAATTGCCGATATAAAACGACTGGAATTTATAAAAAATACGCTGCAGGAAAACCTTCCCGCGGGAGCGGAAGTGCTGGATGTGGGTTGTGGAAATGGCGTGATATCCCGGAGCCTGGGGGCTGCCGGATACCATGTAAAGGGGGTGGATATCAGTGAGAAAGCGATTGAAAGGGCCCAGGCGCTTAATAAATGGCCGAACGTGAGGTTTGAAGTAAAAAGTGCGGAACAGCTCGTTGCTGATGGCAACAGGTTTCACGCTATTATTTGTAGTGAGGTGCTGGAGCACCTTCACCATCCCGAACAGCTGCTAAAAGTGCTTCACGAGATATTGCATGATAATGGTGTGCTGATCGTAACGGTTCCCAATGGAAATGGTCCGCGCGAAGCCTTTGTTACAAAACCCGTGATTGCCCTGCAACGGAGGAATAACTGGGTATGGAAGACGGTACAAAAAATAAAATCTGCTTTAGGATACAAGGGGACCACGGTGCAAAGCAGCGCCGACGACCTGACGCATATACAGTTTTTTACCCGCCCTGCTTTAGAGAAGCTGGCTGCGGGTAATAGGTTTGATATTGTGAAGTTTGGAAAAACAAATTTTATTGAGGATGTGTTTCCTTTTTCCTTTTTTACCAAGCGGATGAAATTCCTGCAAAAGTGGGATTGTGCGATAGCGGAGAAGCTGCCTTACCAGTTTACAGGGGGCTTTGTGACGGTATGGAAAAAGCAAACAGACTAAAAAACGGATTAGTGACAAAGACAGGCGGACTTTTATCCCGGCAGGTAGATATTACTTATACGCCCGGCAAATATGTGCAGGATTTTGATGGTTGGCGGGGATTGGGGATCATATTTGTTGTACTGGCGCATTATGCCCCGCAGGTATTTATCGGGTCCTGGGTATTTATGGAAATGTTCTTTGTAATGAGCGGTTTCCTGATTACTGGTATCCTTATGGATACGAAGCAGAAAAAAAACTACTTCAAGAGCTTTATCTCCAGGCGTATTGTGAGGGTTTTTCCTTTGTATTATCTGAGCCTGGTCATCTTTCTTTTCCTGATCCCTGATAGCTGGCTCGATTCAAGCTATCAGAGAGAGCACCAGATCTGGTACTGGTTGTATATAGAAAACTGGTTATTTGCAGTGGATGGATGGCCGGCAGTAAAAGGCTTCAGTCATTTTTGGTCGCTGGCCATAGAGGAGCAGTTTTATATCATGTGGCCCTTTGTGGTGATGATCTTTTCATCAAAGAACCTGATTCGTTTTTGTATTTTCCTCTTCTTTTTCAGCCTCTTCTTCCGTAATGTGGGTATGGAGCTGGGTTTTGTGATGCCCTTTCCTTATGTAGCCACGTTCGCCCGTATGGAAGGAATCGTGCTAGGTGCTATTATTGCGGTGCTTGTGCGGACGGATAAGACTGTGCTCGAAAGGTTTGTGGTCCCTGTAACAGTCATTTCAGGTATAGCAGCAGCAATCGTATTTATGATCGCCGGTACAATGCATATGGAGTATGGCCTGAATTACAGAATAAACTATACTTTAGTGGACATTTTCTTTGCAGGGATGATCACACTTACCTTATGCAGTAAAGAGCTGCCGAAGCTAAAATCGCTGTTCAGGCTGAACATGATGAAACAGTTGGGGATCATGTCCTATTGTATTTATATTTTTCACAGGCCCATACAGATAATTACGCTGAACAAATTTTATAGCTATTTTTTTGAGTTGACAGCCAGTGACGGCATGAGCAAGCTGATATGCGCGGCACTTTCATTTTTTATTATGGTGCCGGTTATTTATATTATACACAAAAAGTTCGAGGCACCTGTCTGGTCTTTAAAAAAATATTTTTAATACGGGTGGGTATCCGGTGTTATGGAAAAATTTGATCTGATAGTAGTTGGTACAGGCTTTGCTTCTACCTTTTTCCTGAAAAAATACCTGGAAAAAAATACGGCAGCAAAAAGGATCCTTGTATTGGAACGCGGCATATTGTACCCCCATGCTGAACGCCTTAAAGCAGTCAGGGGGGAAGAGATTGCT
>CAKSVK010000204.1 GCA_934502905.1 uncultured Chitinophagaceae bacterium | reverse complement strand
TTATTAAACACTACGCCTTCCCACGGTACAGGATTGGCGTTCACATAATCTACCATATCACTCACCAGCAATTGGTAGTTCCGTTCATCCAGTGGTTCATATAACGGAAGCAGTGGCATGAAAATATGCAGCAGGTGCGGAGGATGCGGCGCTGCTATGGCAGGATGCTGCTCCAGCATCACCCTTAATAAATTGGAGCCGGAGCGCTGGGTGCCTATGAATTGTATGCCGGGTAGCTGTGTTGCCATAGTTGATACGTTTTTCTTTTAGCCGACGTTAAAATACCACAAAATAATTCCTGCAAGCAGGCAGGAAAGGATAATATATACCGGGCTGGCTTTGTAAAAATACGATAATACAAAACTTATAACAGTGATTATTGCCAACGGAATGCTCCAGGATACCTGCATCCCTATCTTGATAGCCGCCCCTGCAATTAACCCTATTACAATTGCTTTTACACCGGCCAGTATATGCTTTACCATTGATAAATGGTTGATACGGGTATATATTTTTGATACGAGGATCATTAAAATAGCCGACGGTGCAAATATGCATACCGTTGCCAATAGCGCTCCCCAAAAACCATACAATTTATAACCGATAAAAGTGGCGCTTACCAAAATCGGACCGGGTGTTACCTGGCTAAATGTAATTGCGTCTAAAAACTCCTGGTTCGTAAGCCATAACAGCTCGTTTACAAACAAGGATTGCATGATAGGAATCATTACATACCCCCCTCCGAAAAGGGATAAGCTGATCCCTGAAAAAACAATGGCAATTTGTGCAGGAATATTATTTACCGGCTTATATGCGCTGCTCAAAAAAAGCAATAACAGCAGTGACAATATAGTCCACAAGATAATGGTTATTGCATCCATCTTCTTCCTTCCGGAAGCATAAAAACCAGGCGCTTTTGCAATTGTGTTGCCGGTATTAAGCTTAAGCAACCATCCTGCAAAACCGCCTGCCACTAATAACAGCATGGTGAGTGCAAAGCTGTTGCTGAAAACAACTGACACTATTGCCAGCGCAGCCAGTAAGGTTTTTGTAAGATTTCCTTTTAGCTCTTTCACATAGAACTGAGCGGCCACTGTTAGGATAATGGCAGCAATGGCACCGGTAATATATGTCATAATACCGCTGAATTGCTGATTCCATCCGTATTGAAAGTACAACCATGATAAAATAAGCATAACAGTAACTGCAGGCAGCAATATAGCAACCATACTTACAACTGCTCCGGTAGTTTTCCGTAGCGTATATCCTATATACGCAACAACATTTACGGCCAGGGGACCTGGTAAGAGGCTGCCTATACTTAATGCCTCCAGTATCACTTCGTGCTCGAGCTTTTTGTCTTTGTCAACCATTATATTTTTAACCACGGATATCAGCCCCATGTTGCCACCAAAAGAAACTGTTCCCACTTTTAAAAAAGTAAAAAATAGGTACCGCAGGCTTACGGAAGCTGTATGCGTCGTTTCGTCATTCATAATCACTGCTAAAGTAGCGGTTTATATAACAGGTTGAATATAGGGAAACATATGCTTGAACAAACTGTCTGCGCTTTCTTCAGGGGATTGCCCGGCAGTATACAATGTTAGAAACGGATGTTTCGGCGGCTCAAAGTCAGATCCTATTCCCGTAAAATCTTTTATTTCATTATTCCGGGCTTTTTTATACAGGCCCTTTACATCACGTTCTTCGCAAACAGATAATGGGCACTCTATATATACTTCAAAATATAAATTGCCCAGTATAGAAAAAGCAATATCGCGATGTTGTTGCAACGGAGTAATAAAGGAACAAATAGTGATCACATTTTTTTGCACCAGTAATTTGGCTATTTCCGCTGCTCTCCGGA
Organism: uncultured Chitinophagaceae bacterium; assembly: GCA_934502905.1. Taxonomy (GTDB): domain Bacteria; phylum Bacteroidota; class Bacteroidia; order Chitinophagales; family Chitinophagaceae; genus Agriterribacter. The sequence goes on along the minus strand of CAKSVK010000204.1, from coordinate 3,694 downwards.
TGTTTTCCGCCCGGTCTTTTGTACTGAAAGAAAGGTCTTTGTTAAGCGTATTTCTCAATACATCACCATCAAGTGTGAGGGCAAAATAGTTTTTATCTTTTAAGCGCTGTTCCAATAGTTGGGCAATGGTAGTTTTGCCTGAGCCGGATAAACCCATCAGCCAGATTACTATGCCACGTTGCTGCAGCAGGCTGCTGTCGAACGCTTCGTCTGCCAGCGCCAGTATCCCATTGATATCTTTATATGCAGAAAGCATTTTATTCTTTTTCACGTATGATCAACAGCCAGCCTTTCCCTTTTTCAACGGGTATATAATCGTTAACATTAAATGTTTTTCCTTCCTGGAAATTTTTGACTGCCGGGGCAATGATCGTGGCCTTCGAAGGGTCTATACCAAGACTTTTCCAATCTATATGTAAGGTAATATTGGTGTCGGTGCTATCCCAGCTCGCCATAGAAACTAATGCTGATTTGTTCTTTTTGTATACTGTTGCCAGCACATTTTTGCTACTGGTTGTCACCGGGCAGTTATCGCTCCAGTAGCCGATCATCTTTGAGTCCTTCATGCCGAAATCATCCCACACATTCCAGATATGACTGGGGTCGTTGCCATCGTAAGGCATACGGTTGGTCATACCGTATATCATACCGCGCCAGGGATTACCACCTTTCTCCAGCATTTCGCCCATCAGTCCAAAAGGAATACCGCTTACTTCGGTTAAAAAGAAATCGGGGCTGTTATTTTCATAATCAAAATATTCCCCGAACCAAAGCCTGTTGAGGTACGGAAAATGTTCCATATAAAGATTGGCGCTGTTATTGAAACCATCGTTCTTGTTATACTGGTTTGCGGAATGCAGATCGATAATGCCGGGATGGTCATTTTGAGTTAATACACGTTTGACACGTTTCATTGTAATACGGTCAAAGGCTACATCATCCAGGTAAATGCCGTCTATCCCAACATTGTTTACGAGCCAGTTCATCCCTTCCACGTAATAGTTGTGCCAACGGCTCATACCACTGTTTATAATAGCTGCGTCTTTAATGCTTGGAACAAACCATGCGGCAATATAATCATCGCCTATATGTTCCTGCAACCAGCTGTAGCCGCCGCCCTTACCGGGAGAATATATTTCATGTCCCAGGCTGCGCATAGGGAAGGTTTCATACGCCCTGTTAGATACTTCTCTCACCGTATTATATATTTTCACTTTTAGGTCCAATGCATGTGCGGAATCGATATAACTTTTCATTTTACGCCACTCAATGAACGGGTAGTTGATCCACGGATTGATAGCATTGGCATGATGGATATTAATAACAGTGGAGCCGGCTGCTTTCACTTCATTGACCGGGGAATATTTATGATAGAAACGTGTTTCCCATTGAAAGTCGGTATCAATAGGATGAAACGGTGTTATAAGCAAAGTGAAATTGTAAAAAAGCGTATCGCCTTTTCTCATCAACCGCTCGCCGGAATAGTTGTTTACGTTTACACTGTTGTTTTCTTCCGATATGCTGATGCCGCCTTTATGATCATTACCCCATGATGTGGGAAGCAGCAAAGGTTTTTGTAAATAGAAATTAGTATTTAAAGGGCGGCTGTATTTTTCATCCCGCAGGCTGTATTGCAATCCCATATTCACATTCCCTATCCAGGCGCCATCCTGGTTTTTGGTGGCAACGTCCCATTTCCAGTCAAAGCCTGCAGGGCGATAACCGCCTTTTTGCCCAAGTCCCATCATATATTTTGATGACTCCCGGGTAAAAGGCAATACCAGGGCGATATCTTTAATGCTGACATCGTTTAATGCAGTGAGCTTTACGGTATACATCACAAAGCCGTCAAACTCTATGGTTGCAGAAACTTCTCTTTTTAGTTCTGTATTATAACTTTCAGCTTTCCAGCTAACAGTGCCCGCTTCTTTTCTTACAAACTGAAGCCCTCTTTCCTTCCAGGCCATTGGATTGGCAGCACCTTGTTTGGTAACATTGAACCGAACAGGACCGGAAAAAATTCTTGATGGCCGGGTGGTATAGCCGGTCATTTCTTTTGTAAAGAATGATAATATCTGGGATGGAAATCCATTATCGCTCACGAACATTCTTCTTCCTAACAGGGAAATACTTCTCTTCTCCACCTTAAGTGGAGTATAGGGTGTAATAACATCATTCTCCTGGGCGAGTGTTGAATTAAGCCAGTGCAGGCGGGTTTGTTTCCAAGGCTCGCTGATGCCGCCATCCGTCAATAATATATCAGATACGTTTATATTGATCTGCACCTGCACGTCAGCATTGCCTTTTGAATGTATGGTTGCTTTACCGGTATATGAACCCTTTGCCGTATTTTCAGGAACCTGCAGTAAGCACCACATTGACTGCACGGTTTGGGCAGGCACATCAACATGATGAGCAAAAGGAGTGGCATCGTACTTAATACCGGTATTGTTGAGGCAGGAGATATTCTTTGCTGCGATGATCTTTCCTGACGAAGAACGGAGATCTGTAAAGCTTATCCTTACATCGCCGAGCTGTTGTATTGCATACAGGGCAACCTGGAAATTGTAATGTTCTCCCCGTGCCGCATCTCCCTTAAATGAAAAAGAAGGCCCGCTTTTTATCCAGCGGTAAGGTAATTTATCTTTCATCCGTACCGGGTACTCGCGCAATTCGGGAAATACAAGAAAAGGTTTTGCCTGATTTTTTTTCAGTAATGCTTCGGTTTCCGCTTTAGTTGCCACTACTTCCATCGGGTAATTGCTGCTGAAGTCATCGATCGCTTCAATTGCTGTAACCGTAGTATTTGCAGCTGCATTGTAATTTACAGTTTGCAACCATTCCATTGTTGCAGTTTCAGCGGGTGTAAGATATACTCCCTGGGGATAATAGATCCTTCCCTCATTTTTATAAGGCATATAATAAATATAATAGGTGCCTTTGCCGGAAACGGGTTCAAAATATATATCAGCATTTTCGTTGCTTACATTTCTTGAAACAACATTCAAAATAAGCTGTTTTGTTTGTGCATCCTCCACAATTATTTTCTTTGAGGCTGCATCATCGTCCCTCCTTCTCCAGGGAATATATACTTTAGCGACATTGCCAGTGTCCTGAAAATTTACCACAGCCCGGTAGTTTCCCAATGAATCTGCATTCCAGTTCTCCGAGGCGCTTTTGTAAAGAAGCTCCTGGGAAAATGAAACACAGTAAAACGAAATAAATAAGGCGAACATCAACAGCTTTTTCATCAGTATAATTTTTAATTTGCGGCTGTGCCGCAATCATTTTTGCCTGATCCTTTTTACTATTATTCTGTAAAGGATTAAAAATTAAATATAGCAGAATAAAAATGATACAAATTATCGCAAACGTTTGCGTAATTTCTTTCTAGCTTAATAATCGTGTTACTTCCAATTCTTATTGATTAACTTTACTTTAATTCTAAATTAATCTATTTGGGCTTTGAACCTGCTTTTTAATGAGAAAGGAGGCTGTTATAAACCAATACTGGCTTGATTTCGTAAATAACGAAAGCAGGAATGCTTATTACAGGATGTATGAGCACTATTATGCTTACCTTCTTTACCTTGGAATAAAAAGAGGACTTAACGCTGACTATGTTAAAGATACGATCAACGATATTTTTTTATATTTCTGGGAAAAAAGATCCGGGTTGCAGCATATTCAACAT
>CAKSVK010000203.1 GCA_934502905.1 uncultured Chitinophagaceae bacterium | reverse complement strand
GAATGCCGCTTGCCGCCAGTAGTTTGAGCAGCGTGCCTAAGGCCGTATCCCTCGAAACAGTACCTACTATATGCCCACCGGGAACACCATCCGCATACACCACCTCTACATCATACCACCTCGCCACCTGCCGCATTACCTTTTGCAGGTCCGCCATTGTCAGCTTAAAAAAGCCCTCCTTCCAGGCAGTTGCCGTTTCTACATCAGCCGCTATCGTGCTGATTGCATCCCCTTCCTTCACAACAGCGGCTTGCCCTGGTTGTAGCAGGGCAACCGCCTTACCCTTCGACACCTTTACTTTTCCCTCCACCAACGTAGCATTTACCGCCGCTTCATCACTGTACGCATTTACGTTGAACGCCGTTCCCAACGCCTCTACAACAGTGCCCCCGGCAATAACCCGAAATGGCTTAGTCGCATCCTTCGCCACCTCGAAATACCCCTCGCCCGCCAGCTCCACTAACCGCTCTTTACCGGTAAAAGCAGCGGGAAAACGTAAAGAAGAGGCGGCATTTAACCACACTTTGCTACCGTCCGGTAAGGTAATTGCATACTGGCCGCCTCTCGGAGTTGCTAACACATTGTACTGCGTTACCGCTATTGTAGGTCCATAGGAGTCTGTTGTATAGGCAAGCTGGCCGCTGTCCAGCTTCATGATTTGAGTGCCACCCTGCTCCGCCAGGTTGCCGGTAGCCGCACGGTCCAGCTCTATCACCGAGCCGTCCGCTAAAGTGAGCGTTGCTTTATTCGTTCCCGGCGCGATATCCTGGGCTGTTTGTACCGTTTTATTAATATTTTCCCGATCAATAATATTGGGCTTTATCAGCCATAAATAGACGCCTAAAGTCCCAACGAGTAAGGCGGTAGCAGCAATGGCAACTGTTTTCCAAATGTGCTGCCGGGTAGCAGGAACTTGTTTTTCAGCAGCAATATGCTCCCGCAGGCTTTGTAAGATCCGCTGCTTGATTTGATCACCCTCATCTATGCCGCCAATCTCCACTTCGGCTGTATTATTTGCCTGTGAACGGTACCACTCCCGCAACATATCTTCCTCCTCGCTGGTGGCGGTTCCGTTGATATATTTTTCTATAAGCGTATTAATTTGTTCCTGGTTCATAAGGCTACAGCATACACATGGTAATGCCCTCCGGGTAATAAGTACCACGAAAAGAGTTTTACCCTGAATTAAATAAAAAAAAATTTAGAAGGCGGCTTTTAGAAGGTAAATAGTGTAAGGGTAAGCGGCAAAATCTGCCAGAGGCGTATCGCCTTCAGGTAACCCCGTAAAACCTTCAGCGCCCTTGTAAGATGTGACTCTACCGTTTTAGAGGAAACTGCCATTCTCTCCGCAATTTCAGGGATCGTCATACCCCCTTCCCGGCTGTAACGGAATACCAGCCGGCATTGCGGTGGCAGCGTTTCCACAATACCATTAATATAATCCTGCATAAACCGCGCATTGATAAGCTCTTCCACAGGCTCGCTTGTTCCCGGTAGGGCATTTTCTGCCATTAGCTGGCTTCGCTTTTTCTCACGCAGCAGGTATTTAAACACAGAAAATTTGGCAGCCGTAGCCAGGTAAGACGATAGATGGTCGATAACCAATGTGTGCCGGCGGTCCCAAAGGCTCATAAATATGTCCTGCACAATTTCTTCAGCTATCTCCTTTTGCTTGCAATGGTTGAAGCCGATAGCAAATAATTTCTCCCAGTACCGGTTATAAATAGCGGTAAAAGCACCCTCACTGTCCTGCTTTAGCAGCGCAATTAATTCTATGTCTGTTAAACCGTTATGCACGCAGATGTCTTCGCTTCGCAGTAGTTTATTAATAGTGTAATAGGATAGGAATTTAACCGGTAACCAGGTTGTGGAATATTTTTTTACATAGGTGTCGGAAAAACAAATGTAGCAAAATAATTTTTTGACATAGGTATACTAAACGATTGTCACTACACAAAAAGTCCTGATTGCCGGGCTCTTTGCTGAATAATCTCTTTATAGTCAGACTTCATTTCACTTGGTAAGAAAGATATATCAATCAGTTCGTTTACCCCTGCCAACCGCTTTTTGAAACGGGCGATCGTATGTTCAACAGCTTTATCGGGGATTTTCAGGTTCCGCGCAAAAGCTGGAAAATCGGTGGACTTTAATTTTCGTTTGCGTGCGTTGAGCGTTAAAGCAAGCTCGTCCTTATCGTCTGGCATCGCCAGTGCGGTACACAGCAGATCATAGGCAGGTGACAGCATGGTTTCACCTTCAGCCGTGGTCAGCAGGGAAAAGTTCTTTAAATGCATATCCGCATTACCGGTAAGAAAACAAAACAAAGTCAGCTCAAAAAAACGCAAAGCATCCAGCCCCGGCTGCAAGGAGTATTGGGCAATGGCTTTGCCCACCTTCTCCATTGAACTACGGTATTTGTTTTCGGTCAGCGTTTCTGTAACCTGGCACATATCTTCCAACGCCAGCTTTCCATCTTTAATGCGGTCAAACCGTTTGGTAATATAAGCCAGCTCACCTGACTGTAAACGGATCAGGCTATGGGCTGCCGTGGGCAGATCAAAAAAAGATGACAGGTGCATCGTAAGATCTTCATTCTCCGGCAGTGCAGTAAATTCAGGCGATGGCGGCTTTAAAATAAAATTGCCCCAAAGACCCACAATAGTAAACCTTGACTTCTTGGGGTCGCCTGCGCTATTTTCTATAGTTAATGAAAGTTTTGGCTGTACCCCCGTTACCGCCACACTGCGAAGCACAATACCCTTTGCCAGTTCCTGCATTTGAGCATTGCTCATATCCAGGGCAGGCGGTACCGGCGAGCCAAAAAACTTACGGCTGCAGGCGGTATGATATTCTGCCGTCTCGTCCTCCAACGGGCGGTAACAGTACAGGCAACGCTTGGTCATAATTCCTTTGTTTTAATTTCTTCAACGCTTACAGCGCCAATACAGTCCCTGCATACGGTCAGCAGCAATCCCATTCGGTCGTTAGGGTTCAGCTTCCAGTTTTTTACAGTAATGTCCAACAACCACCCCTCCGGGATCAGCCCATCAAAAAACGGGATCATCGTATCGCTTAAATAAGGTTCCTCCCTTAGCGGAAGCGCCACACTTACCGGCCTGGCTGCCCGGTCCTGCAAATACGCCGGGTAATACCGGAAGCCATAGCCACTATCGTCCTGCCACACTTCCCCGGCGGCTGTATCTTTAAAGTAAACCTTACCTGCACGTGTCATAATCGTCAGTTATCTGTGTTTTCTATATCCTCAATATCTGCATGGTCAATAAGCTGAACCAGGCTCTCGTTATTCTCTTTGTCTTTTTTGTACTTTCTTAAATGATTGTTTGAAACAAAACGCCAGGCAACAATTTCACGATCCTTGTATTCCGGCCCCAGGATGACACCATATAGCTCCTTCCGGTTTTTCAGCAATATATGTACGCCTTTATTGACGTGGTTTTTATTTATTTCATACGCGTCCGCCAGCCGGCTGTTTCCCGGAACCATTTTAGCGCCAAAAAGTGCAAGCACCTGGTTTACCTTATCCAAACGTAGTGATATTTTTCCCTGTTCGAGATCCCGGATAAAACGTAGCCCAACCCCTGCCTTGGCGGCAAGCTCTTCCTGGGTTATACCGGCTTTATCGCGGTTGTATTTTACAAAATAACGGATGTCGTTCTCCTGGTTCATATTATAACCTTTAGGGTATAAAATTAAGAAAAATATTTAAAATATACCCCATAAGGTATAAAGAAAGGATATTTTAACATTTTATACCTTTTCAGGTATAGTAAGTGCTAAGTCGGAAAAATGGACAATCAAGCGGGAAAACCTAATTAGAAAGCCCGGATAAATATCCAGGCTTTTTTGCTAACCTATGAAAAACACCAATACTAATATACAATTTTTTACCGGTATAACAAAACAGTACCGGAAGCTGTCCACACTGTCTGTCTTTTTTTTATGTCACCAACCGCAGTACTGCTATGGGTCTTCGTTGCGTCGCACTCTTCAACGGCTGTACTACTATTTTTTACCATGCGGGCTGCTTCGAAGCCAGGCTTCTGCTATAAGCCTTCAATCCGGCTGCGATCCACGGGTCTTCCTGGTTTTTAATCTTTAAAATCCATTTTAAATTTTGCCCTCGAAAACATCTGGTCTGTAGAAAGCGAGTGCTGAATTTCTGCTATTCTTTTTACAACCTCGGCAGCGCTATCGAACTTTTCTACCTGTTGCTCTAACAGGTCCCGGAACTGTTCCGAAAAGTTAACGGATATAGTGCGCATCGCTTTTAAGACATTCGTCTGTGAATCTATCAGGAAAAGATTAATAATATTGCCCTCTGTGTTTAACCAAGCCTCCCGCTGCTCGTCCGACTTGATCAGTAAAACATTAATGCTCGCATCCAGGCTCCAGTCTGCAAACTTCAAAATGAAAAAGGGGCATTTGTCATATTCATAGATCGCGACCGTCATTTTACCCTTCCGCCAATCTCTTATTTCATCGGCGGCCGGATCGGACATATAGCACTTTACATCAAAAAAAACAGATGTGATATCCGACAACGTAACGTCTGCACCCGGCATGGGATGCGCAAATGGGAACGGGGCGTTTACCTGGTATTTTATCATTATTTTCTTTTTTAACGCGTATTATAGGTTTTACCGGTGACCGCTCCGCATGAGTCATCAAAAGCGCAGTCTCCGTGTTTTGTTTATTAAAGGGATTGCAAATTTGCTATTTGTGCTGTATTTATCAATGGCAGCTTTGCTTTCTCATAAGTTATCGTTTTCATTTTTATTGCCTGCCGGTTTTAGTCTGTAGTACCAGCTTTTTTATTGTTGATTACAGATCAAACTTAATGAAATATTCAATTGACACAAACAGCAGGAAAAATCAAACAGATTTTCCCGCTGTATTTAAGATGACAGGTTGTGTTAATGCGCACAGAGCAAGCACCTACTGAACATTGGCGCTCACTATCTTAGCCAGGTCAAACATGGATACCTGCGCCTTGCCGCCAAACAGGGCTTTAAGTTTGTCATCTGCATTGATCATTCGCTTGTTCTTACTATCCTGCAGCCCCTGCTTTTTAATATAATCCCAGATCTTCTTGATAATATCCGGACGGGAAGCCGGTTTATTCCCAATGACACCAGCAAGCGCTGCGCTCGGCGTTAGTGGCTTTAATAATGCCGGGTTGATCTTTCTTTTCTTTTTGGGAGCTGCTTTTTTTGCCGCCGCCTTCTTCGGCGCCGCTTTAGGAGCAGCCTTCTTTACAGGTTTTACTGCCTCGGCTTTTTTAGCCGCCTTTTTTGGAGCTGCTTTCTTAGCAGCTTTTTTGGGGACTGCTTTTTTGGGTGCGGATTTCTTGGATGTTGCCATTGTGAATTGTTTGAATGAGTAAATAGATAACCCTATAAAGTTAGGATAAAATGTACCTGCTGACATGCAGTTGTTTTGCCCCGGTTTTCCCCGTTCCGTGATTATCTCCCGCCGCCAGCCCCACATTGGGCCTGGACAAAATGATTATTGAAACCCTTTCATAATTGATTTAATAATTCTTCCAAAATCAACCGGTAAAAAGGCAGCGAAGTTAGCGCGTTGCAGCAAAGTCGAGCGCATAATGGCAAGCCTTGCCGGGCTTGCCACCCTTCGGGACTTATAGCTCGACAGTGCCGCTGCGCGCTCGTAATAATGC
>CAKSVK010000202.1 GCA_934502905.1 uncultured Chitinophagaceae bacterium | reverse complement strand
TGTCATATTTAAACAAAAAGACAAAGAATATTGATAATGCAAAATTTTGGATCAAGCTCAAAAATAAGTTACAACACAATTACAGAAGTAGCTATAACAATTGGTTTACGATATTTTGTCCAAAACCGATTAACTGCAACATTCTGTTCCACAACCGCAGGGTTTTGATTTTTCTACATCCAGCCCACAATATATTGCAATTGCTCTAGTAAAATTTCTATCTTTAATAGCACTGCCCCCAAATCTCAAACACTTATGGTGCATCGCCTGCCAGGTATTATTGCTTACTGTATACTGTTGTGTATATGCTCCCGGGCACAAACCCCTGCGGGCAGCAATGATGCTTATGCCAAAGCCTCACGGGCATTTGCTTTATCATTCAGCAATGCAGATTCGGCCATAGTATTAGCCAGTGATGCGCTTCGGCTTACGAAAAAAAATAAAAACAAATACGATATAGCCCGTATTGATATTACCCTTGCAGAAATACTGATGAGGCAAAACAGGCTTAGTGATGCGCTCAACTGTTTAATTGAAGCGAATGCAGCATTATCAAAACAAAATGACAAGGATCTTCAGGATATAGTGAACTGGAAGCTGGGCGTTGTATATAAGCATAGCGGTGATTACGCGAAGGCCGCGCCTTATTTTAAAAAAGCATTGGAGGGTTTTGCTTCCCGGCAAAACGATAGCCTCTATCTTGATGCCGGCTTAAGCTTCAGCGCCCTTTACAGGGCAATAGGGCAGCCGGACAGCAGCCTGCTGGTACTTCAAAAATGCGGACGATTGTTTGTAAACGGGCTTAACAACAATTATCAACTGGCATCTGTAGAAGAAGGACTTGGAGAAACTTACCTCGATATGAAGCAATGGGATACGTCATTATCACATTTTAAAACTTCGCAGGCAATCTTTACACAGCTTGGAAGCGCACCGGACGTTGCCTACCAACTGTTTTGCATAGGGCGGGTATTATCACGAATGAAGCAGTACCGTAAGGCTGAAGGGTATTTTTTTCAGGCATATGAAATGAGCGACTCTCTTAAAATATATAAATACCTTTTTAGAACGAGTTATGAGCTTGTAAACATGTATGCGCAGGAAGGCAACTGGAAAGATGCCTACCGGTATACAATTAAAAAAAATGAATGGAGCGATTCTGTCAATTTTAAAAACGAATTGCTGAAGATGAATGCCCTGGAGGCAAAATATGAATCTCAGAAAAAGCAACATGAGATAGATCTGCTGTTATCGCAGCAGCAGATGATAAAATGGTGGCTGTTTTCGGGCGTCCTGGCGCTTGCAATCGCCGGGCTGTTCATCTGGTTATTTTATGTACGCAGAAAAGTTAAGGAGGAAAAGATCCTCAATTATTTTGCCACGTCACTGTATAACCAAAATACAGTGGAGGATGTATTTTGGGATATAGCTAAAAATTGCGTTTCAAAACTACAGTTGGAGGATTGTGTGATATACGGTTTTAATGAAGCGAAAAATATGCTGGTGCAAAAGGCGGCTTACGGGCCAAAAAACCCCGGGGGCTACCAGATCAGCCATTATATTGAAATACCGGTAGGCGAGGGTATTGTTGGCCATGTGGCGCAAACACGGATGGCTGAAATAGTGAACGATGTAAGTAAGGACAGCCGCTATATAACAGATGATATGGCCCGAAGCGCTGAGATAGCGGTACCCATCCTGGTAGAGGGAAAGCTCATCGGCATTATAGATTCCGAACACAGCAAAAAAGGGTTTTATACTAAAAGACATTTGCGGATCTTTCAAAAAATAGCCGATATCTGTGCCAAAAAGATCACTCCGCAACTTATAGAAGAAGGGCTTCGCAAAGATATTGCCCGCGACCTGCATGATGATATAGGCTCGGCGCTCACCAGCATCAGCATTGCCAGTAAAATTGCTTTGCAAAAGAAAGAGCAGGGAACCAGTGTATCTGAATACCTGCAAAAAATTAATGACCAGTCTGGCGCTATGATGGAAAGCATGAGCGATATCATCTGGGCCATAAAACCCGGGAATAATGATCTTGAAAGCACTTTTTCTCACATGAAGGAATTTGCTTCGGAGCTGTGTGAACCTTTAGGCATTACCATGCGATTTGATGCGCCGGATAAGCTCAATGCCGTGACTATTACTGCCGACATAAGGAAGAACATTTTTCTTATTTACAAAGAGACGGTGAACAATGCGGTTAAATACAGCAGGTGTTCGGTGATTAACACAAAATTTGAACAACTGCACGATAAACAAGTCAGCATGAAAGTAGCAGATAATGGCAATGGTTTTGATAAAGCTGTCATTAAGCCGGGTAACGGGCTCATTAATATGCAGGAAAGGGCAAGGCAGATCAATGGCATACTGACTATAAGCAGCGCTTCACCGGGAACAACGGTAACATTGGTTTTCCCGGTATAGCGTACCCCCATTTTGGGGTGACTATAAAACAAGGAAAAATGTAATTTGCTCCGGCATGCTTACAAAGATTACGATATACGAAGATAACGAGACCCTTCGCAAAGGGCTGGAGGAGCTGCTGACCCTTTCTGATGAGTTTGTGGTAACCGGCAGCTACGGCAACTGCATGCAGGTGCTGGAGCAATTAAAAGAAGAAAATCCCGATATAATCCTAATGGATATTGATATGCCCGGTATGACGGGTATTGAGGCGGTAAAGAAAATAAGACAGGTAAATACCGGCATTGCCATCATTATGCTTACCGTATTTGACGACAATAAAAATGTATTTGATGCCATATGCGCCGGTGCTTCGGGCTACCTGCTCAAAAAAAATGTTTCGGAAAAGCTCATTTCCTCTGTTAAAGATGTGCTTAGCGGCGGCGCATCCATGAGTCCTGCTATTGCCAAAATGGTGATCAGTTCCATGCAGCGGCAGGCGGCCGATTACCGGCTTTCGGCAAGAGAGCATGAAATTCTTACTTTATTATGCAAGGGCAATAGTTATAAAATGATCGCTTCCGAATTAAACCTTTCGTTTGAAACCATCCGGTCTTACATCAAAAAAATTTATGAGAAATTGCAGGTGAATTCCGCTACTGAAGCTGATTCCAAAGCTATTAATGAGAGGTTAATATGAGTGTTTTCCGCTGATCTCCGCAGATAAAATACACCGCAGATTCCCGCAGAAAATATCAGTGAAAATCTGCGGAAACAATCTGCGCCTATCTGCGGGCAAAAAATCATATCCCCCTTTTTGGGGTTGTATCCGCTTACCGCATACCGGAATTTAGCATTACTAAAATTTGACAAAATGAAACCTGCTATTTTCCTTTTCTGCTCCCTGATGATAACCATATCTTTTCTTTCATGCAAAAAAAATGCGCCTGACAATAATGGCAACGGGGCTGATACCGACCCAAGGGACGGAAGCACATGGGCCGTTTATTACATGTCGTATCATTACAGCAGTACTGCAGATATCAGAGATTTATCGAATGGCGAACCTGATTTCGGGAACCTGATTGATACTATTGGTACATTTAAATGGAAAACAAAAGATACTGTAGTGGATGGAAAAAAATGGCTGGCAATGTATATATCTGAGACACTCTTTGGAGTAGAGTTCCCTTCTCAACTTGGGTTCTACATACAAAAACGCAGCGATGGCTGGTGGTTAAAAAATGCTACAAATCCAAATCTTGGCGAAGAAGGGCTTTGGCTTCCGTTCGACAATGGTTCTCAAACTCAGTTTAATTGTGTAAATTTTTACAGCCTCCCCAGTTTTTATCCAGGTCATAGGAACACGACCTTAATTTACGGTAATGCAAATGCTGATAAAAAATACCTGATTGCTTACAGAGAACCCGATATTATTGACGACGACGAGACCCTGACAGACACGTACTACACAAAATACGATATTACCGGACAGTTATTAGACCATATGTTTATGGAAGAAAGAACAGCATTGACAGATGATGATAGCGCGCCTTACGAATATGATAATATTGTGATCAAAGTAGGAAGCTTTACCCGTTAAAAATCCTGTTCAGCTTTACAATTGAAATACACGCCAAACTTGATAATTCAAAAGTGATTTGTTTTTTTTCAGCTAATTGGTAGCTGTTTCCGAATTAAAAATCAAACAGAATGGATTGGCACAAATAGAAATTGACAATTATTGAAACCCCTGGTTTTCCATTAAGACTATTGCTGAACGTGAGTGCTCTATTGATTTTATCTCAGGATAGCGACTAAAATAAATACTGCATAGACAAGAATTATTGCCAATAGTTAATCCTTTTACAGCATAGATTCAATCCTCAAAATAAAGCTGACTTTAATAGATGCTTTTCATTTCCCTTTAAAAATAGGGGCATTAAAAAAATCATAAACAGAAATCCCGACCTCCTTACAAAATTTATTCACTGTAAGAATAGATGCACCTTTCTTCTCCCACCTATATTGACTTTGTTTGTCTTTATCTGTTTCAGATGCAAAAGCAGACATATGCTTGCCTGTCTTTTTCCGCAAGGCTTTCATGCGAATAGCTATCTTATTTTTAATATCAATATCGTCCTTGTCCAACTTACGCATAATACAATTGTGGACAATTTTTTTTAAAAAATAGTAAACAAAGTTGTTTACTTATTGCAAAGTATATATCTTTATAGTAGCCCAACCTATAATTGGGCATAATAGAAAATAAATATTTAAAAGTCTCGTCGTTCAAAGATTGACAGCCAAGAAAGCGAGACGGTGAAAGTACCCATATCTACTGGCATAGCTATATTTGTAGCCTAAGGTAGGTGTGGGTCTTGCCGTAAATCCATTTTCTTGGCTGTCACTAAGAACGGTGGTTGGTAAGGCCCGCACCTATTTTTTTGTGCGGGTGCCAGCCTAAAACTTTTTGTTATGGACAACGCCGTTGCCACACCTGCACAAAACACCAACATCCATTTCAACGAAACCCAATGGCTGCAGGCCCTGTTCCTGCTGGCAGATACCCAAAGCTGGCTGCAGCAAATGCAGGAGGGGCTTATCTGGCAACTGCCCGTAAAGCACCGTAAAAAGCTGCTGCGCAAAGGCTCGTACTTAAGCAGCAAAGCCCTGGCGCATATTTTAGAGCGCCATTACTACAAAGTGCCGCGCCACCCGCTTACCGGCAAGTTTACCATACCCATACCGCAAATTGTGTCCTGCATAAGAGACGCCTGCCAGCAACCGCCCCAAACAATGCCCTGCAGTCCTCACCTGCAGCGGGTACTGGATACCGGCACGCCGCTCGGTCAAGACACTTCGGGCAATACCGTAACCACCATTACCGTCATTACCAGCACCGGCGGAGAGATCATCACCGCCTTCCCCGGTGTACTGCCACCGCAACAGCAAGACCTCACTCAAAAATAAAAAGATGAAAACCAAGCACCACAAAGACCCGTTCAACACCCAATGCTGGCTCTGCGAATGCATTACAGACCCTTACCAGGTAATTGCCCACTTCTTTGCCGAAGCGCATGTGCACCACTTTCGCAGGCTCATCAAAAAGCTGGTATGCCATGCCAGTGGGGCAGGCGTGTACAAAGAATATCCGCCCGGCGATGTGCTGTTATACAGCAAGCTCATCCGCTCGCTTATAAAAGCCGCTTATGCTTTGAGGTATAAGAAGCACAGCGTGGTTACCATTAAAAAAGAAGAGCTCTTCCATAAAAAATACTATTGCAGCCATTATGTTAGCGCTGATGTGTGGAAGGAGCTTCCGCGATGCCTGTCTGAAAAAGAATATAGTGATCCCTACCGGGTGTTTCAGCAGTTTTTCAGCTACCGGTCGCTCGGTAACTGGCTGCAGTGCTGGGAGCAGGTAGTGGAGAATGCCCTGAACAGTGA
>CAKSVK010000201.1 GCA_934502905.1 uncultured Chitinophagaceae bacterium | reverse complement strand
GACTTACGGTGGCGTTACTGGTCTTTACCCCGCTCCGGTATTATATCCCGGGTTATGGAAGCGGATCGGACAGGAAGGACATGATACACCTCAAAATGCAGGTAGATTCGCTGGAACAGCAAATGATGTACAGGGATAAATACCTCGAAAATATCCAGAATGTGCTCAAGGGAGAGACCAGCGTTAAGCTTGACACGACCCTCCTGCAGATGCCAAAGGAAGAAAATGAGTATGATTAATCATTATTAAAACCCAATAACTATGTTTTCATCAAAATCCAAATCAGAAATAGATGTATCATCGTCTTCGGGAGCGAGCCTTATCGGAGCAGGTACCATCATAAAGGGAGATATTATCAGCAGCGGCGACATCAGGATTGATGGCACATTAAAAGGAAATATATCCGGATCTGCCAAAGTACTGATCGGGGCAGACGGCTCTGTGGAAGGAGATATTGAAGGGCAGCAGGCAGATATCCTGGGAAAGGTAACCGGCAAGATCATTATAAAGGACCTGCTGAACTTAAGAGGTAAAGCCGTATTGAAAGGTGATGTGGCAGCCGGCAAGCTGCAGGTGGAGCCTACCGTTACTTTTACAGGAAATGTACACGTGGGCGAAGGCATCATTGCCGATGTGGTGGAAATGCGTACCGATGAGGAAGAGCAGGCTATAGCAAAATAAACATTCAGCTTATTTTTATATTATCCCCGTGACACCTCTCACGGGGTTTTATATTTGCACCCGTAAAAACAGCTGTACATGAAAAGACCGAGTATCGCGGGAAAAAATAGGCTGCTTGCAGTCTTCCTTGCAATCGCCCTCGCGATCCATCTCTTCTCCCTCAGCCCTTCCAGGGTTGAAGCTCTCTATGCAACAGGTATATATCCCGGCATTGCCAAAGGCCTCCGGCGCTTAACCGGCTGGATCCCCTTCAGCATTGGCGATATCATATATATAACTATAACTATATATCTCCTCCTTGCCCTTGTGCAACTGATCAGGTCCGGGAACTGGCGAAAACGGGAACAATGGAAAAAAATAACCGGAATTTTTATAAGAAGTATACTTCTTATTTATATAGTATTCAATATATTATGGGGAATAAATTACACCCGGAAGGGCATTACTTTCCAGATGGGCTTTGAAAGAAATACCTATTCCAAAGAGGAATTACATCATATCAATATATTATTATTAGAGAAAGTAAATCAATGTAAAGAAAAGCTTATTGAAAATAAAATTTCAAATATTGGTACAAAGGAACTGTTCGAGCGCGCCAGGGATGTATACCACGAAGCCGCAAAAACCTATCCCTTTCTTCAATACACCCCGGGCGCTGTGAAGCCGTCTTTGCTGGGATGGCTGGGAAATTACTGGGGATTTTCCGGGTATTATAATCCTTTTACCGGCGAAGCCCAGGTGAATATGGAAGTACCAAAGGTAAGCCAGCCTTTTATAGCGGTGCATGAAATTGCGCACCAATTGGGGTATGCCAGGGAAAACGAAGCCAATTTTGCAGGCTATATCGCCGCTACGGCTTCCTCCGATACCCTTTTTATGTACTCCGCCTATTTTGACCTGTTCCTGTACGCCAACAGGAGCCTCCGCCGTATGGATTCCCTGGAAGCAAAGGTAATAACAGCCAGGCTACACCCTGCCGCAAAACAGGACCTGGAGGAATTGAAACAATATTACCTGAAATATGAAAATCCTGTTGAACCTGTCATCCGGTGGATATATGGAAAGTACCTGCAGGCAAATGACCAGCCGGCGGGCATGATGAGTTACAGCGAGGTGGTTGCCGACCTGATCGGTTACTATAAAAAATACGGAACTATTGCTGCAAGACCGTAAAATTGACCGTAAGAAGGCATACCATCTTACTTACCTTACCCGTCAGCACTCCTTCAGTCCCAGGGGGATATTAACCGCCAGCCCGCCTTCTGCCGTTTCCTTATATTTCTGGTTCATGTCTACCGCCGTATCCCACATGGTTTTTACCACGGCATCCAGGGATACCTTGGCATAATCCGGCGCACTTTGTAATGCCAGCTGCGAAGCCGTGATCGCTTTGATCGCCCCCATTGTGTTCCTTTCAATACAGGGTACCTGCACCAGCCCTGCAATGGGGTCGCAGGTAAGCCCCAGGTGATGTTCCATGGCTATCTCTGCCGCCATCAGGCTTTGCCGCTGGGTACCACCCATTGCCTCCGTGAGGGCACCGGCAGCCATGGCAGAAGATACGCCTATTTCGGCCTGGCAGCCTCCCATAGCGGCTGAAATGGTAGCGCCTTTTTTAAAGATGCTACCGATCTCTGAAGCCGTCAGCAGGAAAGAAACAATATGGTCTTCAGTAATAGATTCGCTGTTGAAAACCAGGTAATACATCAGCACGGCCGGAATAACGCCGGCCGCGCCATTGGTCGGCGCGGTCACCACCCGCCCGAAGGAAGCATTCTGCTCGTTTACCGCCAGGGCAAAACAGCTTACCCAGTCCAGGATATAATTGAAGCCGCCACCACCTTCTCTGATAGCCGCTACCCAGCTTTCAAAGTCCTGGTACGGCCTTCCGTTCAGTAGTTTCCGGTTCAGGCTTTCTGCCCTGCGCTTTACACCCAATCCGCCGGGCAAAATGCCTCCGGTATGGCAACTTGTAAAGATACATTCACGCATGACCTTATATATCTTCAGCAAGCCGCTCTTCGTCAGCTCTTCACTTCTCCATACCTGTTCGTTCTCCATTACCACCTCGTGGATACTCAGTCCCGTTTTCATACACCAGTGCAACAGGTCCGACGCCGTATCTATCGGAAATGGAAGCTCAATATCGCTTGATACCGCTTTTTTCTGCCCTTCCTGCTTCACAAAGCCACCTCCTATGGAATAATAGGTTTCCGATACCTGCTGCCCGTCTCCCAACGTTGCCAGAAAGCTCAATCCGTTGGGATGATAAGGAAGCGTTTCCGTCACCAGGAAAATAATATCAGCGAACGGGTCAAAACGGATCTGCCGCTCTGTACCCCCCGGGTTGATCAGCTTTTCTTCTTCGATCCGGCGGATACGGTCAAAAAGGGTTTCTACCGCAAAGCTCTCCGGGTCCTCCCCGCACAGCCCCAGCTGCACTGCTATATCTGTTCCATGTCCTTTACCGGTTTTTGCCAGAGAGCCGTACAGCAGCACCCTGATCTCCTCTACCTCCGCCAGTTGCTGCTGCATTGCCAGCCTGGATGTAAACATCTGTGCTGCCCGCCAGGGCCCCAGCGTGTGAGAGCTCGATGGTCCCACACCGATCTTAAACATATCAAAAACGGAAATAGCTTCGTGCGGCAAGGAAAATATTTTTTATAAAGATAATAAATAAAAAAGGCGCCTGTTTGAAGGCGCCTCTTTCATATAACTTTTACGATCAATATAACCTTCTCACCTTGATGGTCTCCTTTATTTCTTTCAGCAGTTCCAGGGCTTCCCTGGACAGCCCCTTGTCTACATCCAGCACCACATATCCAATGGTATCGTTCGTTTTAAGGTATTGTCCCAATATATTGATATGGTGGCCGGAAAGCCGGCTGTTTATCTGCGATAATACCCCCGGCACATTCTTATGTATGTGCAGTATGCGATGGGCCCCTTCCTGCATCGGCAAGGCCAGTTCGGGTACAGTATGGGAACCGATCGTAGTACCAGTTTCCAGGAAATGGATCAGCTTATTGCTTACATCTTCCCCTATATTGGACTGTGCTTCTTCAGTAGATCCGCCGATATGGGGTGTAAGGATCACATTGGACAGATTTTGTAAAGGTGTCACAAAGGTGTCTCCGTTTTTTTCCGGTTCCTGGGGATATACATCTATGGCCGCGCCACCCAGTTGGCCGGCTTTTAACGCCTTACTCAAAGCATCCAGGTCCACCACTTCTCCCCTGGCATAGTTGATGAAAAGCGCTCCTTTTTTGATGTGTTTAATATTCTGACTGTTGATCAGGTTCCTGGTCTGCTGGGTTTCCGGCACGTGTAATGTAACGATATCCGCCTCCTGCAGCACTTCCTTCAGGCTTTTACGGGATTGTGCATTCCCCAATGGCAGCCGGGTAACAATATCATAGTATATCACTTTCATTCCCAGTGCCTCCGCCAGCACGCTCACCTGTGCGCCGATATTACCATACCCGATGATACCAAGCGTTTTGCCACGCAGTTCATAACTTCCCTTTGCCTCTTTCAGCCACTTACCTTCGTGTGCGGCTTTATTTTTATCGGGAATTCTCCGGATCAGCATCACGGATAACCCGATCACCAGCTCAGCCACAGAGCGGGTATTGGAGTAGGGAGCATTGAATACGGTCACCCCATGGGTAGTGGCACTTTTAAGATCGACCTGATTGACCCCGATACAAAAACAGCCTATTGCCTGCAGTTTTTGCGCGGCGGCCAGTACGGCAGGCGTTACCTGCGACTTGGAACGGATACCCAGCAGGTGTACATTTTTAATTTCTTTGATCAGTTCGGCTTCCGGCAGTGCCCCGCTTAATTTTTTAACCGAAGCATAACCGGCGTCTTTAAAATTCTTTACGGCCAGATCGCTTATATTCTCAAGGAGTAAAATATTAATCTTTTCTTTGGGATAACTGGTCTTATTTTTGTCAGTCATTGTTTAAACTATAAAAATTTTTGCAAAAGTAATAACTAATTATATTCCACCGTTCTCTGTCATACTAAATCCAAATGAAAAGCTTCTTTTTATATATCGTTATTGCTGTATTCCTGCTGCCGGGCTGCTACTATTCCACGATCAAGGAAAAAAGGCGGCCGCCTGAACAAGTGATTGATTCTACGCCTCCCCCGCTGATCGCTCCTGTCGATTTCGACAAATACCATAAGGCTTCTGATGATTTTTACGAAACAGTGCTGAAAAAAACAAATTTCAGCGGCGGATTTCTTGTGGCTAAAAAAGGAGAGGTAATATATGAAAAGTATGCAGGATTTTGCCATAACGGCCAAAAAGACTCCCTGACTGCCAACAGCGCCCTTCACCTGGCTTCTGTGTCCAAAACCTTTACGGGAATGGCCATTTTAAAGCTCTGGGAAATAGGAAAGCTGGATATCAACGAAGAGGCTTCCGCTTATCTCCCCGGCTTCAACTATAAAGGCGTTACAGTAAAAACCCTGCTGAACCACAGGAGCGGGCTGCCGAACTATACGCATGTGATGGAGCAAAAAGGCTGGAACAGGAATATGATCGTGTATAACGCAGATGTCCTGAATTTCCTGATCACCCAAAAAAGCAAGCTGCAGGTGGGGAAACCGGACAGGTCTTTTCATTATTGTAATACCAATTACGCCCTGCTGGCATTGATCATTGAAAATGTGAGCGGAATGCCCTACCCGCAATATATACAGGAAACGTTTTTTATGCCGCTGGGTATGACGGACAGTTATGTGTTCACCATGTCTGACTCTGCACGGGCCCTGCCTTCTTACAATTGGAAGAACCAGCAGGAAGCTTTTACCTACCTGGATGCCGTATATGGCGATAAAAATATTTACAGTACACCCCGCGACCTCTTAAAGTGGGAATCTGCCCTCAGCTATGGCAATCTTTTTAAGCAGGCAACCCTCGATTCGGCTTATACCGGTTACAGCTACGAGAAAAAGGGGATCAAGAATTATGGGTTGGGCTGGCGGATGCTGGAATACCCCAACAATGACAAGATCATCTTCCATAATGGATGGTGGCACGGCAATAATACCGTGTTTGCCAGGATCATAAAAGACTCCGCTACCATTATCATACTCGGCAACAAATTCAATAAGAACATTTACCAGGCACGTAAACTCTTCCCGGCATTCGGAGAATATCATTCAGACGAGGAA
>CAKSVK010000200.1 GCA_934502905.1 uncultured Chitinophagaceae bacterium | reverse complement strand
TGGAGCTCGACTACAGAAAAGACCTGGAAAATGCCACCATTGATATTGAAAAAAGAAAACACGATATCCTGTTCCCTTACAAGCAAAACCTGGTATATGAAACAGAACTGACCATACCGGAGGGTTATTCGGTTTTACAAATGCCGGCACCCCTTCATATTAATGAACCTTCCTACAGTTTTGTAATTGATTACAAAAAAGAAGGGCAGAAATTGCTGTATAAAAAAGAAATCACGATCAGGGATACACATCTCCGAAAAACGGCATTTCAGCAATGGAATACCCATATTCAGCAGCTTAAAAAAACATATAACGAGCAGGTAACACTGGTAAAAAAATAGTCTTGCCTCTTAAATAATTCTGTCATGAAACGCTTCAACCCACTATTGGCATCCATCCTGTTTATCACTGTTTCCCTCCCGGTCTTCTCCCAGAACGAAGGTGACTACAAAGCCCGGGCAAAAAAAGTACGGGAGGAAATATGGGGATGGAACATTCCGGCTTTCAAAAATCATACGGTCCCCGATTCCCTGGCAAACGAGCCGGCGGTAATATTAGCGAGACACCAGGAGATAAAAGCAGTCAGCAAGAACAAATTTAAGTTCCTGGTGATCACTGCTGCCAAATACAAGGAGATATACCTTACCAACACGTACAGGGAAATGGTGAAGATCAATGACAAGGCTACACTGGAAGAGTATTCCGAGCTGAGCTATCAGAAATACAAACGGCTGTTCAGGTTCTTCTCCAGAAAGCTGGCGGGCAGGGTTACCATTATCGGTGTCAGGATCATCAAACCCGATGGTGCTGTAAAGGAGCTTGACATCAGCGAAGAAGTATTGACTACCGATACACGTAATGAACAGCAGAATAAGATCGCCATATCAGGGCTTGAAGTAGGCGACATACTGGATTATTTTGTTAGTCAGCACGACGAAGAAGAAGTGGGCTCAAGAGTGGAACCTTATGTGTTCGTCATGGGCGATGACAAGCCCGTACTACATTATTCTGTTCATTGCGAAATAGGTGCCAACTGTGCCGTAGAATACAGGGCTATGAACGGTGCACCCGATTTCAAAATAAAGAAGGATGGTGATGGCGACAATATCCTTGATATGGAAATGAAAAACCTGGCAAAAGCGCCGGTAGGCCTGTGGATGTCTCCTCTCAGGCAACTGCCGATCCTGCGGATGAACATACGGGTGGGTGGTTCCCGCAGGATACGGAAAAAAGAAGGAGAAGTATATAAGAACCCGGATTTTCAGTCTGTGATCGAGGAAGTAAAAGTGGACATGAAAGATGACTTTACCTACAACCAGATGCAAATGGCAGCACGTTATTATGCAACTGAAATGAACAGCATGATCAAAAGAGCCAGAAAAAACGATATGGTAACCAAAGACAGCCTGCCCTATTATGTCTACTATGCATTCCGGTACTGGGTATTTTATAAAGTAAGTCCACAGGATAAAATAATAGTAGGAGCAGAACGGAATTTCCAAACAGCGGACAGTAAACGCTTCCTGCTTATGCTGAGCCTGATCCTGCAACGGCTGGATATTCCGAATGAAATCATCCTGGCGCCATCCGTATATGGTCCAGACAGTAAACAGTCCATCCTTACCAGCGATTTCGATTACATCGTAAAAACCACCGAAGGAAAACCCATTTACATGTCAGCCGAAGGGGTGTTCACACACTGTAATTATATTCCTGCGGCAAATGAAGGACAACAGAGCCCGGTATTAACGCCCAATGCCGTTAATGCAAATAATCTTAAGCTCAGGGATGAAGCCATGCAGAAAATACCTGTTTCGGGCTTTAATAAAAATGTTCAGATCGAAAAGCTGAGAATAAAATTCAGCGATAATATGGAAGACCTGCTGATCAACCGGGAAACCATATTAAAAGGACATATGCGCTCGGGTGAGCAAAAACGCCTGCTGCTGTTTGAAGATTATTATGAAAGTGAAAGAAAGGCGCTGGCTGTAAAAGAATCGTTCATGGAGGAGTTCGCTGATAGCAGAAAAAACAAGGCTTTGGCAGATGAATATACTGCGGCTTTTGCCAAAGCAAGAAAAGAGCAAAAAGATCATTTTATCAATGAAATAACCAGCCAGTTTTCGTCTAAACCCAAAGAGCTGAAGGAATACCAGGTCACTAATATGGCACTCCGTCATAACAGTCCCGATTTTATTTATCGCACCGGCTTTATTATGGATGGCTGGGTGAAAAAAGGAGGAAACAACTTTATTGTAGACATCGGCAAACTGATCGGCGGGCAGCTGGAATTAAAGCCCGAACAGCTCAAACGGAGCGTTGACGTATATATGCCCTTTGCCCGGAGCTTTGAATTTATCATTAACCTGGAAGTACCGGAAGGTTATACAGTTGAAGGAGTTGACAAGCTCAATAGCAGCACAAGCAATGAAACCGGGAAATTTATCACCGAAGCAAGGCTGGAAGGTACTACCCTGGGCCTGAAGGTGACAAAAGTGTACAACCATTCTTTTGAGCAGGCAGGTAAATGGGAACAGCTTAGTTCCGTGATCAAGGCAGCCGCCGATTTCTATCCGGCAAAAATACTGCTCAGGAAAAAATAGCCCGGCGGAGGCTGAAGACAAGTTGCAGAAAAGAATACAGGTTCCAGGCAGCAGGTGCAGAATTTGGAAATGTGCTGATTTGAAAATTTGAAAATATAAGAAGACGTCCTTATGTTGCCATTTGCATCCTGACACCTGCGTCCCGGGATTTCAGACCTGTGTCTGCCTGCCACCTGCGACTTGTGGACCTTGTCTCATTCCCCTGCCAACTTGGCATTTTTTAGACGGCTTTTAGTTATCTTTGCTCTCTTAAAATTACAAGAATGGTGGATTTGACGGCCCATAAGGTACAGGACGAACCGAAGCTTAACGAGCCTTCTTTCAACAAAGAAAATGCGCAGGTAGTGCTCCATCCGGCTATAAAAAATAATAAACATACAGATGAACAAAGGCAGGGAGAAGCCTATTCACCCTTTGCAGGCGACCCCAATAAATATAATAAAAAATTTTATATTGAAAGCTATGGCTGTCAGATGAACTTCTCTGATAGTGAAATCGTAGCATCTATACTCAACGAGTCCGGCTTCGGCGCCACCAGGAATTATGAGGAAGCAGACCTGGTGCTGATCAATACCTGTTCCATAAGAGAAAAAGCAGAGCAGACCGTTCGTAAACGGCTGAGTGAATTCCGGAAAACAAAAGAGCAAAAGCCCGGAATGCTGGTTGGTGTGCTGGGATGTATGGCAGAACGGTTGAAATCAAAGTTCCTGGAGGAAGAGAAACTGGTAGATATTGTAGTAGGACCCGATGCATATCGCAGCCTGCCGGGTCTGGTGGAAGAAGCGGAATCAGGACAAAAAGCGGTGAACGTATTGCTCAGCCGGGAAGAGACCTATGCCGATATAGCGCCGGTACGCCTGAACACAAATGGCGTTACTGCCTTCGTCAGCATCATGCGTGGCTGCAACAATATGTGCTCCTTCTGTGTGGTGCCGTTTACCAGGGGAAGAGAACGCAGCAGGGATGCGCAATCCATTGTTGCGGAATGCAGGGACCTGTATGAAAAAGGATTTAAAGAGGTAACGCTGCTGGGGCAGAATGTAGACAGCTACCATTATGTAAAGGAAAACACGGAGCCTGTTACGTTTGCACTTCTGCTGGAGCTGGTTGCTTCCATTTCTCCAGAGCTGCGGGTACGCTTTTCTACCTCCCACCCCAAAGACATTACAGATGATGTATTATATATGATGACGCGGCACGAAAATATCTGTAAATATATTCACCTGCCGGTGCAAAGCGGCTCCAGCAGGATACTGCAACTGATGAACAGGACCTATACCCGGGAATGGTACATGAGCAAAATAGACCGTATCCGGCATATTATTCCCGACTGCGGCATCAGCAGCGATATCATTGCAGGCTTCAGTACCGAAACAGAAGAAGATCACCAGGATACGCTTTCCATGATGGAATACAGCGCATATGATCTCAGCTATATGTTTTTCTACAGCGAAAGACCGGGCACGCTGGCACAGCGCCGGTATGCAGACGATATCCCGGAAGAAGTAAAAAAAAGAAGGCTGCAGGAAATCGTAGATCTTCAAAACAGGCTGTCCAGGTTAAGCAATGAAAAAGACCTTGGCAAAACCTATAAGGTGCTGATTGAAGGAGAAAGTAAAAAAAGCGATGCAGACTGGATGGGAAGGAACACACAAAACAAAGTGATCGTTTTCCCGAAAGAAGACCGGCACCTGAAAGCAGGTGATTATGTAATGGTAAAGGTAACAGACTGTACCAAAGCCACATTATTGGGAACAATGGTTTCAGCATAAACATAATTAGTCAATGGATATTCAATCAATCAAGAACAGGTTTGGCATCATTGGTAATGCGCCGGCGCTGAATTATGCGTTGCAGGTAGCAGCACAGGTAGCCAATACCGATCTGACGGTGCTTATTTTTGGAGAAAGTGGGGTTGGTAAAGAAGTGTTTTCTCAGGTCATCCATGCATTGTCAGCCAGAAAGCACAATCCTTTCATAGCGGTTAACTGTGGAGCTATTCCCGAAGGAACAATAGATTCTGAATTATTTGGTCACGAAAAAGGTTCATTCACCGGCGCCGTAGACAGTCGCAAAGGATATTTTGAGACCGTGAACGGCGGCACCATTTTCCTGGATGAAATCGGCGAGATGCCGCTGGGTACCCAGGCAAGGTTACTGCGTGTGCTGGAAACAGGGGAATATATTCGGGTGGGCTCTTCCAAAGTGCAAAAAACCGATGTACGGGTAATTGCTGCCTCCAATAAAGACCTGCTGGAATATACCCATAAAGGAAGGTTTCGCGAAGATCTTTATTATCGTCTGAATACCGTTCCTATAAGGGTGCCTGCGTTGAAAGAAAGAAGGGAAGATATCATTCTCCTGTTCAGAAAGTTTACCGCTGATTTTTCCGAGCGTTATAAAACGCCGTCCATTGTGCTGACCGACGACGCCAAAGAGTTGTTAATTAACTACCCCTGGCCGGGTAATGTCCGGGAATTAAAGAATATTGCCGAGCAGATCTCAGTGCTGGCGGATGATAAACAGATCACTGCACCACAACTCAGGCGATTCCTTCCGGAAGTAAAGAACAACCTGATGCCTGTGCTGGCATCCGCAAACGGAGGAGTATCCCATGCGGAATTTACCAGCGAGCGCGAGATCCTCTATAAGCTCTTTTTCGATATGAAAAAAGATGTAACGGAATTAAAAAGGATGTTCGTTGACATTATCCAAAACCCACAGCGGGCAGCATCAGCGGCCGCCTATGCAAAGGAGTCTCTGATGCACGATTTTGGAGGAGATAACAATATCGAGACTACCGTTTCCCAACCGGTGCTCAACAAACCTGCCCAGCCGGTATTGATAGGCCCCGACGATATCCAGGAACACGAAGAAGTGGAAGAATCGCTGAACATCATGGACAAAGAAAAAGAGCTGATCGTTAAAGCGCTGAAAAAGCACAAGGGGAAAAGAAAAGATGCAGCATCCGACCTGGGCATCAGCGAAAGAACGTTGTACAGGAAATTAAAAGAGTACGACATCAACGAATAATTATGAGATACCGGTTTTTTATTATCATATTGGCGTTCATTTCGGTTCAGGCAACCTGTAACTATTCCTTTAAAGATGTTAGCGTTCCGCCGGAAGTAAAGACCATCCGTGTAAACTATATTGATAACAAAGCCCGTTACATTAACCCGCAGCTGAGTCCGCAGTTGACCGATAAGCTGAGGCAGAAGATCGTTAGCCAGACCAGGCTGACGGTCATCAACGGGGAAGAGGCCGATTATGATATAGGTGGTTACATCACAGACTTCTCTGTGAATACTTCGGGTATTTCCGGCAACCAGGTATCCAGT
>CAKSVK010000199.1 GCA_934502905.1 uncultured Chitinophagaceae bacterium | reverse complement strand
GAAGAGAACTGTCTATTGCCGGAGGCATTTTTGCCTGTAAACTGTCTGCTGTTTCTTTTGTACTGTCCGCCGGCTGTATTGTTTTTCTGCCCTGAAGAATTGAAGGACGTGTTTTCTCTGCCAGTTTTCCTTTGTTGAGGCTCTCTGCTGCTGCGCTGTCTTTGGGTACCCACACTTCCCTCTCCACAACTTTCACAACGGTATCTCTTTTGTAAATACTGTCTATTTTGATGCCTGAATAAAGTGTGTCGCTTGCTACAAATAATGAATCATTGTCCTGCTTTATGATCATAACAGGCTTGGTAGTAGCCTGAAAGGTTTTTAAGATATTATTGAATATGCCATGTTCCGACATTACAGTTACGCCCTGCGCCGTGTCTCTGTAAATAAAATTTCCCTCTGCAAATCCTTCACCGCTTTGCTTGTTAAACTTCATGGTATTTGCAGTGATAAACTGCGTACTGTCCCGCATCTCCGGTCTGCTGCCAAAATCGGCATCCCCGGTTTTCATATCGTAGAATCCGTCTGAAGTATAGATGACCGATTTGCCATCGTTTATGGTAGTGGGGGAGATGAACGTAGCTCTTTCTGTATCTGCATTATACAGCAATGTATCTGTTACCATTGTGTATTCCGGGTCTACCATTTTTACCCCCGTAGTAAAATAAGCATCTCTGGTATCGGCATAATAAAACCCTTCTTTACTGGTAAGTACTGATTCCCCGTTGACAATTTTTCCATTGTTCCGGTAGCTGCCTGTTTTGGTATTCACATCATATTCCAGCGCTTCGGTGGTAAGTGTGGCTTTTTTGTCTGTTAACTTTACTGCCTTTTTTAGATGAGCGATCCTGATATCTCCATAGTAGATAAGATACTGAGATGATATATGTACACTGTCGGCGTCGTTTATCCGGATATTTCCAAAAACTTCAATAATATTTTTTTGCTGATTTTTTACAATGCTGTCTCCCCTGAAAAAAGTATTTCCCTGTCGTAGTTGAGCGTCTCCGATTAAAATCTCTAGGGTAGTGCTGTCATTGGGAGATTCCTGGCGCAGCTCATCCGCCCTGATCAGGTTTACCAGGCGGGAGGTATCTTTCACCGTCTTTCCGGAAGTGTCAGCAGCAGTTTGTTGTCCTTTTACAAGCAGGGTACCAGTTAATAATACAAAAAGAAAGAAAAATTTCCGGGTGATGTCCATTACCTTTTTTTATCCTTTTCAGGCACCATAGTCGTTGTGTCCGGCAGCGGGGTCATTAGCGGAGCAGACTTGTCTTTTTTACCGAAAACCAGCCCTCCGGTATATCTGCGGGGATGTATCCTGAAATCCTGCAACAGCACGTTCAGGCTATTCGCGGTTGAATTCAGGTTGTTGTATAATTTTTTATCATTCATAAGCAGTCCCAGCGTGCCCTCATTACTGTTTACTTTGTTCAAGGTAGTATTAAGTTCGGTTACGGTGGACTGTAATTTTGTTAAAGTCTGTTCCAGTTCAAGGTTGGCAAGCTTGCCCGTCGTTTGATTCAGGTTCGAGAGTATATTGGTAATGGTATCGTTGTTGTTTTTAAGATTATCTGTAAAGCTGCTGGCATTGTTGAGTGTTTTTGCCAATGCCCCGCTTTGTGCATTTAACAAATGGGTCAGATGGGCTGAGGAAACTGCCAGGTTACCGATAACACCCTGAAGATTATTTTGGGTATTGGGATCAAATATCGCCCCGATAAGCTTTAATACGGAGTCCAGCGAAGTCAAAGCGGCATTTACCTTGATCAGTGTGGGATCCAGAGAACCTTTTACCTGGTCTATCAATCCCATTTCAGAATTGCTGGTAATGGAGTCGCCGTTTTTAACAAAAGCAGGGGCGTCGCCGAGTTGTATGTCTATGGTGGTATTGCCAAGAAGGCTTCTGGAAATATGAGCGATAGAATTCCGGGGGATGTTGATGTCTTTGTTGAAGTTGAGTGTCACCAGTACTCCGCTGAGGTTGGCATCCACTTCCTTCATTTCATATACCTTACCAACCTGTAGCCCGTTGATCATTACGGCGTTGGAAACGGACAACCCCTCTACCGACTGAAAGGTGGTATATACTTTAAAAGTTTTTTCAAAAATGGGTTTTCCCTTCAAAAAATTGAAGCCGAGAATTAGCAATGTGATCGCAATAGCTGTTATTACACCTACTTTGGTTTCATTCGAGACTTTAATCATCTGAACTTTTTTTAATGGCTTTTATTCGCTTCCACAATTTCCTCCCAAGCCAACCGGATGAACGACAATTCTCCGTTGATTATTATTCAAAATCAATACATTCTACACAAAAATACTATTCTTGCAGTAAAGCAGCTTCAATAATTGTAAAGGAAATTACTTTGATTCCGCCTGGGTAGTAACGGCAGAAGGACCATTGATGAGTTTTACATAAGCTACCACCGCACGTACCATGGCTTCCGACATTTCGATCTGGCCGGTGGTGCTGTTCAGGTAATCTTCTTCTTCCTTGTTAGTAATAAAGCCTGTTTCGATCAGCACGGCCGGCATATTGGTGGCCTGTAAAACCCATATGCCCTTCTCGTTCCTTTGCTTAACCCCCCAGCTTTTCCTGCCTATTTTTGTAAACTCATCTTCCACCAGGGTGGCCAGCCGCACGCTGTTCTTAAAATAACGTTGCACCCATAGTCTGCTGGCTATTAAACCTTCGGGGGAGTTGATATCGGGGATGTCCATGGTGTCTTCGGCAGATTCAAACCTTTCCGCTATTGCACCGGCTTTTGCCGCATCCCTGTCAGCCGCCCATACATAGGTTTCTGTGCCTATCCGCGGGTTGGGAGTCGTCCATCGCCTGTAAACAGGCTCCCGTTTTACATGTTTTTTCCGGTTTTTTCCTTTTCCGGTATAGTAAACCCGGTTCCTGTGTCCGGTGATCTCCGAATGACGGACAGGAGGGGCAGCATTTACGTGTATGCAAACAAACAGGTCACCGTTGTTCTTATTGGCAAAGTCGGCCTTTTCCCGAACACTATGGAACACGTCAGTGGTACGACTTTCAATAATGTTGATGCCCGGCAGCTCATCCCGCAGCAGTTCTGCAACCTTCAGGGAGAACTTCAATGTCAGTTCAGCTTCTGTTGAATAAGTGCCCCTGGCGCCAGGCTCTCCGCCTCCGTGTCCCGCGTCAACGATAATGGTTTTAATGCGGTTCTTGCTTTGAGTAAAGCCGGTATAGGAAGAAAATAAAACAAAGGAAACTATGGTTGAAACAATTAACCACCTGTGCATGCCGTTGTTAATTTTTTAAGGGTTAGTAATTCTGACCAAATCTTCACGTTTTCTTACCGCCAATATGGCTATTTTTGTCGCCTGTTATATGTATGAAAAAAAGACATCGCAAATTTAAGCGAAATTATATATTTATCTTAACCTTACTGCTGCTTTCAGGTGTAATAACGTACAATGGGAAGGCAAATGACCGTATCTCCCATGCTTTTGGCAATAATTTAACAGCGATTACAGACACATTACCGGCGGTGGATACGCTCCCCAAAAATGTTCCCCCCTCCATCCATAACGATTCTTTGATGACTGATAGTATACGCGTGCCCAAAGTAGATTCTTTCAGCGTGCGTATTTCCAAAGATTCCATAGACGCTCCAATAGAGTACGAAGCCAGGGATTCCATGGTATTGGATGTAGTGGGCAAAAAGCTTTACCTGTATACAGAGACGGACGTAAAATATAAGGATGTGCACCTTACCGCTCCGCTGATAGAATTTGACCAGCAAACCAACCTGGTAAAGGCCAAGATGATAAAAGGAGCGACAGACAGCTCCGCATCGCAGGCAAAACTGGTACAGGCGGATATTGTAACGGTGAGCGACAGCCTTGAGTTTAATTTTAAAACTCAGAAAGGACTCACGCACAGCAGCTATTTCCAGCAGGCGGAATTGTTCAATTATGCCCAGATCGTAAAAAAGGTAGATGCCCAGACTATTTATGCATATAAGGGACGGTTTACTACCTGTAACCTGGATACCCCGCATTTTGCCTTTAGGGCAAAAAGAGTAAAATATATTACCAAGAAAGTGGCGGTAACCGGCCCGGTGGGAGTGGAGTTTGAAAATGTGCCCGTCCTTCCGGTCGCTTTGCCGTTTGGTATGTTTCCCATACAAAGCGGCAGGACTTCAGGTATTATAGCCCCTCAACTGTCAGTGGTAAGCACATACGGGCTGGGTTTGGAAGGCCTGGGTTATTATAAGGTGATCAACGATTATTTTGATTTTACCGTCCGGGGAGATATCTATTCATATGGTAGCTGGCGATTAAATTTTGCGCCCACTTACAGGGTGCGTTACCGTTATAATGGTTCTTTGAACTTCAGCTATCAAAATACGCATACGGGTATCAGTAAGGGTGACAGGGACTATAACAAGACCAAAACCTTTATGCTTAACTGGAGCCACAGGATGGACAGCAAGGCCAGACCCGGGGTGAGCTTCTCCGCCAGTGTGAATGCCGGCTCCAGTAAATATGTTCGTGGTGTTACAAACAACTCGTTCGTAGACCAGAGCAACGGCGCCGGAGGAAGCTATTCGCAGCCGCTGAGCTTTACCAACCAGATGAGCTCCTCCATTTCCTACCAGAAAACCTGGATCGGAAAGCCGTATAACCTTTCCCTGAACCTTGGGCACAACCAGAATAACCAGACGGCGCGGATAAATATCAATGCGCCGGATATCAACTTCAATGTGAATACCATTTATCCGTTTCAGCCGAAGGAAATGGTGGGCAGTGGAAAATGGTATCAAAAGCTGGGTATCGGGTATACCGGCGGCATCAAGGGACAGACCACTTTTATTGATACCAACTTTACCTTTCAGCAAATAATCGATACATTCCAGTATGGAGCGCAGCACAACATCCCGATCACACTGGCATTACCGCAGCTGGGCTCTATCCAGATATCACCGGGGTTCAGCTACCAGGAACGTTGGTATTCACAGAGATTTGTCAGAACCTGGAACGATACCACCAGCAGGGTCGATACGGCCATTTATAAAGGTTTCCATACGGCAAGGGATATATCCATGTCCGTTTCTTTCAGTACTTCCATGTTTGCAACACTCCAGTTCAAGAACAAGAATGCAAAAGTGCAGGCCATCAGGCAGGTAATGCGCCCGCAGATGAGCATAGGATATAAGCCGGATCTGTCTGGTGCATATTATAGAAGTGTTCAGGTGGATACCTTTGGTACCAAAATGATGATGTCGGATTACGAGAAAAGCATATATGGGAGTTATGGATATGGCAGATCGGGGAGCATTGGCTTTGGGTTGGATAACTTTATAGAAATGAAAGTGCGGAAAAAAGCGACGGACAGCACCGCTACGGATGAAGAGGATGATGTACGAAAGGTAAAGCTGATTGACGGCTATGGTATAACGGGCAGCTATAACTTACTGGCTGATTCTTTCAAGTTGTCCACCTTCAACGTATATGCCAGGAGCACTTTGTTTGAAAAGATCAATATCACTGCCAGTGCTACCATAGATCCGTACCAGGTAAATCCCCGCAACGGTTTCAGGGTAAACCGCTATGCCTGGCAGGATGGTAAGCTGTCATTGGGCCGGTTTACCGGGGGAAGCATCAATGCTTCCACCAGCTTTAAAAGCAAACCGAAAGATGAGAAGAAACAAAAGGAAGAGGAGATGGCGTATGATAACTATGACAATCTTACGAACGACCAGATACAGGCACAAATGGATTATGTTCGAAATAACCCCTCTCAATTTGTTGACTTCAACATACCCTGGTCGGTGAATGTATCCTATTCGCTCAGCTTCAGCAGGATGATGCGCGGTGACTATTCGGGGTATGACACGCGGATATCTTCGAGCATGAACTTTAACGGCGAATTCAGCCTTACAGAAAAATGGAAATTAGGTGCCAATGGTTATTT
>CAKSVK010000198.1 GCA_934502905.1 uncultured Chitinophagaceae bacterium | reverse complement strand
TAGGTGGTTTTTTTGATATAAAACGGAAAAAGCAATCAAAAAGTATGATGTCTACTTCCCGTTTTTCAGTGTTTTATTAAACCACCAGTAAAAAGGAATGCCGATAAATATCAACGCCAGTCCTATACCTGCTTCCCGGGGGCGTTCGATGATCGTGTTCGCTATCAGCAAAACACAGAAGATGATAAATATTGCCGGTATGACCGGGTAGCCCCATACCTTATACGGACGATGGGCGTCCGGCATTTTTTTACGCAGGATGAATACGCCTACAGTAGTAGCACCATAGTACAGGAAAGCTGCAAAAATGAGCATGTCGGTCAGCTGGTCAAACGAACCGGACAGGATCAGCATGCAGGCCCAGATCCCCTGCATCACTAACGCATTGCCGGGTGCCTGCTCCTTATTTAAAACACCTGCACCTTTAAAGAACAGCTTTTCCCCGGCCATGGCATAATAGATCCGTGCGCTGCTGTATATGGTGGCATGGGTGCAGCCGAGTGTGGATATCAGGATCAATACCGACATGAACAAGCCGCCACCGTTACCCCAGAAGGCTTTCATGGCTTCCACCGCCGCTATTTTTCCCGTGTTGTGAATGTCCTGGAGAGCGCTCATGGGAAGCAATGACAGGTAGGCAATATTTGCCAGCAGGTACATGGTAATGACTATCAGCAAACCGAGCGTAATGCTTCTCGGCACATTCTTATGCGGGTCTTTTATTTCACCTCCCAGGTAACCAACGGAGTTCCATCCTTCATATGCCCAGAAAGCTGCCAGCATAGCTGTAAAAATGGTGCTGAAGCTTACCGTGGACAATCCTTCGGTATTCAATACGAAGACCTGGCTGACATTTGCTTCGGGACTTGTAAGGCCAAAAGCAACCAGTATAAGGATGCCTGCCAGAATGATCAATACAATAGCAGAACTCAGCGAGGCTCCTGCTTTAATTCCACGGGTATTCAAAAAAGTGAGCACAGCCACCAATAAGATGGCAACGAGCTTGATATTGAAATCCTCAAACGGCAGGAAAATACCTAAAATTCTTGTGTTGCTCCAGGATTCCAGCATAGGCGGGATCTCCACAATGCTGTTCAGTGACTGTGCGAACACATACGCAATCCCTGAAATGGATGCCGTTTTAATAGCAGAAAAATTGGACCACCCGTACAGGAAAGAAAAGAAGCGTCCGAATATTTTTTTATAATAAGCATATTCTCCCCCGGTATCCGCCATCATCCCGGCTATTTCTGCATTGCTCAATGCGCCGAACAGCGTAATGACACCTCCCAGCAGCCAGCATATTAAGATCCAGCCTGCCGAATGGAGGTCGTTGGCCATGGGTGCTACTTTTTTGTACACGCCGGAGCCGATAATATTGGCTACCACAATTACAATAGCCAGCCTGAGACCAAGGGCACGGTTTAGATGCGTGGATGAATCGCTCATAAGGTTTTGTTAGTTGTAATAAGCAGGTAAAGTACAAAAAAAGCTTGAATCTGACCATTTGGAAATATGCGCCAAACAAATACATTTGTTTATACATAATCATACTTATGCTTAAAAAACGCCTTTGCCTGTTTACAGCAGCAGTGTTTTGTTTGCTGTTCCGGGTTTCCTTTGCCCAAACTGCCGACTCTGTTTATATTAATCCTGTAACTGGCAAAGTGGAAAAAGACGCTTATTTCAAAGGCGGAGAAAAGGCGTGGATACGTTTCATAAGCAATAACCTGAAAATAAAGAAGATTTATAAAACAGCACCGCCCGGCACTTATACCGCGGTCGTTCAGTTTGTTATTGATTACGATGGTTCCATAGGAGAATTGGAACCCTTAACGGATATCGGGTATGGAATTGAAGAGGAAGTGATGCGGGTGATAAAACTATCGCCACCGTGGATACCGGCTTTTCAGGACGATAAAAAAGTAAAAGCTTACCGCAGGCAGCCGGTTACACTGACCGTCTATGAAAAAAAGAGTAAAGTAAAAAGCAGGCAATAGCGCCCGAGTCCCGGATAAATATTGTTACTTATTGATAATCAAATTGTTATCTCTGTTCCTGGTTTGTCTTAAAGTGATTCTTTCAGTGTCTTAAAGCATTGTTTCTGAACTTATTTTAGTAACTTTGCGCCCCTTATGCAGGGGATTTTTAATATCCTCTGTATATATTTTTATATTTAGTATAATAGTCGTATCTTTGCGCACCCAAAAACAATATGGCAAAACAATCACTCATTAAACAGGACGGAATTATCGTAGAGGCCTTATCCAACGCGATGTTTAAGGTGAAGCTGGAAAACGGGCATGAAATTCTGGCTACTATTTCCGGGAAAATGAGGATGCACTACATCAGGATTTTACCAGGTGATAAAGTAGGGGTGGAGATGAGTCCATATGATTTGAGCAGGGGAAGAATAATATTCAGATACAAATAAAACTCAAAACAATGAGAGTAAGAGCATCCATTAAAAAGCGTAGTGCCGATTGTAAAATCGTGAGAAGGAAAGGGGTATTGTATGTTATCAATAAAAAGAACCCCCGCTTTAAGCAAAGACAAGGTTAATAATTAATTTGAAATTTAAAATTTAGAATCTTTATGGCTCGTATTGCCGGTGTTGATTTACCTAAAAATAAAAGGGGAGAAATAGGACTTACCTATATCTATGGTATTGGTCGCTCCACTGCTCAGTACATTTTGAACAAATCAAATATTGATTTGAGCAAAAAAGTGCATGAATGGAATGATGATGAACTGAATGCTATTCGCAGCACTATTACCAATGAGCTGAAGGTAGAAGGTCAGTTGCGGTCTGAAGTGCAGATGAACATAAAGCGCCTGCTGGATATAGCCTGCTATCGTGGGCTTCGTCACCGTAAGGGCCTTCCGTTGCGCGGGCAACGTACCCGTACCAACTCACGTACCCGTAAAGGTAAACGTAAGACAGTAGCCGGTAAGAAGAAAGCAACCAAGAAGTAATATATAGAACCGTTGCCGGATCCGGTTTACTTCCCGGGGAGGGACTGTTCAATAAGTAACAAACATTAAAAGATTACCTAAGTAAACAATTATGGCTAAAGGACAGCAAAACAGCGCAAAAGCCGCTGCCAAAAAAAGGATCGTGAAAGTAGACGCCTATGGCGATGCGCACATCTCCGCTACTTTCAACAATATCATCATCAGCCTGACCAATAAAAACGGGCAGGTGATCAGTTGGAGCAGCGCGGGTAAGATGGGATTCAGAGGTTCCAAGAAAAATACACCATATGCAGCACAGATGGCAGCTTCAGACGCAGCAAAAGTTGCAATGGACGCAGGTTTGAAAAGAGTGGATGTGTTTGTAAAAGGACCGGGAGCCGGACGTGAAGGCGCCATCCGCGCGATCGCTACCAGTGGTATTGAAGTGAGCTCTATCAAAGATATCACACCACTTCCCCACAATGGTTGCCGTCCTCCTAAAAAGAGAAGAGTATAATTATATATTGCTGATTGCTGATGGAGAGATTTTCTGATTTTAGAACAAATCAGCAATCACCAAATCATCCAATCAGAAATTTCAAAACGGGTGTACGATTGATTTTAGATTTTTAATGATCGTGCACTGAAACTAAAAAATCAAAATAAAAACTATGGCACGTTACACAGGCCCAAAAACAAGAATTTCACGCATTTTCGGAGAGCCCATCCTGGGCAATGGCAAATGGCTTACCAAAAGCAGCTTTCCTCCCGGGCAGCATGGTCCTTCTAAAAAACGTAAAGCGCCGGGAGAATATGCGCTTCAGTTAAAAGAAAAACAAAAAGCAAAATATACATACGGGTTGCTGGAGCGCCAGTTCCGCAAAACGTTTGAAGAAGCTTCCCGTTTGGGTGGCGTTACCGGTGCCAACCTGATCAGGCTGCTGGAAGCAAGGTTGGACAACACCGTATACCGTCTTGGAATTGCTCCTTCCCGTCCTGCAGCAAGACAACTGGTATCTCACAAGCATATTACCGTTAACGGTGAAGTTGTGAATATTCCTTCTTTCAGACTGAAAGCAGGCGATATCATCAGCCTGAAAGATAAAAGCCGTGAAAATACATCGGTAACGAGCCAGGTAAAAGGCAAGAACCCGAAATTCAACTGGCTGGACTGGAACGAAGGAACTTTGACCGGTACTTTCATTACTTATCCTGAAAGGGAAAGCGTTCCTGAGAACATCAAAGAACAGCTGATAGTAGAGTTATACTCTAAGTAGTAGCTGAGCGCCTGAATTAAGAGATAGTTTTTCTATTATTCATAATATCCAGCGTTCAACACAAAGGATATAAAAACTTAAAACTGAAATTTAAATATGGCCATTTTAAATTTCCAAAAGCCGGACAAAATAATACTTCAGAAAGTCAATGAATTTGAAGCATCATTTGAGTTCCGTCCGTTAGAGCCGGGATACGGTGTTACTATCGGAAACGCGCTTCGTCGTGTTTTATTGAACTCACTGGAAGGATATGCAATTGTTGGGATTTTTATTGAAGGAGCTGATCATGAATTTGCAACACTTCCCGGTGTTACAGAAGACGTTACCGAAATTATCCTTAACCTGAAGCAGGTTCGTTTCAAAAAAATCCTTGATACGGATGTAAACCAGGAAAAGCTGACCATTTCCATTAAAGGAAAAAGTGAGTTTACTGCCGCCAATATAGGAGAAGCAACCGGTTCATTCCAGATAATGAATCCCGAGCTGCTGATCTGTACACTGGATCCTTCTGCCAAGCTGAACATAGAGATCACTATCGGCAAGGGCAGGGGGTACGTTCCTTCTGAAGATAATAAGGTAAAAGATGCTCCGTTCGGATATATTCCGACAGATGCTATTTTCACACCCATAAAGAATGTGAAATACAGTATTGAAAACTTCCGTGTAGAGCAAAGAACTGACTACGAAAAGCTGATGATGGAAGTACATACTGATGGAACCATTCACCCGGAAGAAGCTGTTAAGCAGGCTTCCCGTATACTCATCCAGCACCTGATGATCATTACTGACGAAAATATCACTTTCGACAGCAAAGAAGATAAAAAAGAAGACGTGGTAGATGAGCAGGTACTTCAGTTGCGTAAGGTATTAAAAACACCGCTGGAAGACCTGGATCTGAGCGTACGTGCGTTCAACTGTCTGAAGGCTGCAAAGATCAACAGTTTGAGCGAACTGGTACAATATGAGCAGGAAGACCTGATGAAATTCCGCAACTTCGGTCAGAAATCCCTGGCTGAAATTGAGCAGGTGCTGGGGGAAAGAAGCCTGCACTTCGGAATGGATCTTGCCAAGCTGGGCCTGGATAAAGAAGAATTATTATAGATCATAATTTCTGTGCTTTGCACAGAGCCCGCCTGTAATTCCTTGACACGGTACAGGTTGGTATTTAAAAACCATCCCGGTGAGATGATCAACGGGGTTAAAACAAACAGTCATGCGTCACGGAGACAAAATCAATAATTTAAGCAGAACGGCTTCCCACAGGAAGGCATTGTTGAAAAACCTTGCCAATGCATTGATCACCCACAAGAGAATTGTTACTACCCTGGCTAAAGCGAAGGCACTCAGGATATATGTGGAGCCTTTGATTACCAAGACAAAGAAAACAGAGAACAAAGAGCAGATCAGCCATAACCACCGCCTGGTGTTCAGCCAGTTGCAGAATAAAGAAGCAGTGAGGGAATTGTTTACGGTAGTAGGTCCGAAAGTTGCCGGGCGCCCCGGTGGATATACCCGTATCATTAAGTTGGGCAAACGTCTCGGGGATAATGCAGAAACAGCACTGATCGAGCTGGTTGATTTCAATGAAGTATATGTGAAGGGTACAGATAAGGCGGCAACAGCTACCAAAAGAACCCGTCGCGGACGTTCTTCAAAGAAAGCTGATGGCGCCGCTGCAAAGCCAGAAGATACCCAATCTCAGGAAGCGGCTGCACCCGCAGCAGAAGCAACGGATGCTGATGCAGCTAAAGCAGAATAACCATTCTTGTTTATATATAAAAAGCAGGAT
>CAKSVK010000197.1 GCA_934502905.1 uncultured Chitinophagaceae bacterium | reverse complement strand
GGCGCGGGATCAAATTCGTTGAAGTTCTTTCAGAGGTTATGTCAGCTTGGGTCAAGGTTCTGAGTAGCTTCTTCGAAGGGTAGGCCTGGATTTCTCCATGGTCAGCATATTGTGTTTTTCCAGGATATGGTCGGGTTTTCAGGATAGCCGGATATTGTTTTTCATGGTTGGATATGCGGTCTTCAGGATATCGTGTTTTTTCTTTGGATCTGGATTTCGGTTTTCGGGATATTGTTGGGTATTTCGTGGATGATTGGATACTTTGGAATTGGATTAGGTTTGTTTTTCAGGATATCGTTGTGCATCGATGACAATACAAAGATGGTATGAAAAAACAGCTTCCGGAACTTATTTCGACATCTGTACTCCCCCTGTCGATTTTTGGCTGATTTATGCCGATAAAGGTCCCGGAGATAAAGCCGGTTAACAAAAATGAATTATCTTATGGTAAAAGAAAACCCGTCGCCACACAACATCACACATACCTGTCCTTTCAGCCGGTTATGGTTTCAACAGGTTGCCCTGGCTGTCAATCGTTTTATCCAGCTTTAATTCTGTTGTGGCACCGGTCCATCGCATAGGCTTTCCCGGTACCTCCACATAGGAGTGCCGGAATGTTACATCCTTATTATCTGAAAAAATAATTCCGGCGTCGTTACTATAGTCACTTTTTATAGTTACCAATTCAATGACAAGATGATTACATTTATCAAAGATCTGCACAATACCGGCGGCATCTTTCATGATCACCGAATCAATTGCAATATTGGAACAATCTTTCAGCCCGATCAAAACCGGCTGAACTGTGAGAGAATCCAGCAGGAACCTTTTTGCTTGTAGGGCTTCCATATTTTTCAGGAGCAAAGCGCCGTTGCCCTCTATCACGCCCTCACCGGAAATGCCGATATTTTCCTGTCCCGTGGCAGAAATAACCGCTTTGATGCCCGCTGCGCTGTTATAGTCATAAATGGAGGCAGATCCCACCAGTACCGCTCCTTCTTCCAGCTTGATCGTTACGTTCGATTTCAACTGAAGGGCGCCGGTAAGATATCTCCCCACCTCAAATACCAGGCGCCCGCCGCCGTTCTCACTGATATAGTCTATTCCCTTCTGAATGGAGCGTGTATTCATTGTAAGCCCGTCTGATTTAACACCAAACAGGCTGGCTTTGTAATCTTTAGCCTCCAGACCAAAAGACGTTAATAAAACAGCTATCAATAATGTATATAGTTTCATGATCTCGTTTTTAGCCGGTTATTTTTTTCTGTACGTACTGTTATGTAAGAATACCTGTTTTTTCTTTTTACTGTCCGGTTCCTGCAGGTCCACCTTATCCAGCAGGAGGCTTTTCACATCATCCGCCACTATTGCGGGGCGATACTCCTTTTTTTCTGCGATCAATGTCACATTCCGGAAAGTGATATCCTCGGCATGACGGAGATAAAAGCCCCACGCAGGCAGTTCTTTAAATTGTGAAAACTCGGGATAAGCCGTGGGCATTTCCGGTATGCTATCCAGGTCTGCTTTTGACAGTCCGCGATAGGCATAGTGTGGATTGGAGCCTCCGGGATAAACGATTTTAATATTCTCAAGAAGAACATTTTTGATGGTATGCCCCGGCAATCCTACTATGCCTGCCGGCGACACGTTCCTGGGAAGATCTTCTACGGGGCCTTCATAATGATAACCGG
This sequence comes from uncultured Chitinophagaceae bacterium, assembly GCA_934502905.1. Taxonomy (GTDB): domain Bacteria; phylum Bacteroidota; class Bacteroidia; order Chitinophagales; family Chitinophagaceae; genus Agriterribacter. The sequence continues at coordinate 4,360 of CAKSVK010000197.1, read as the reverse complement.
CATCCGCCTTACCCGCCGGCACTTCCGCGTACACATTCTTTATTACGATATTTTTCATCTCCGGTTGCTTACCGCCGCTCCAGCGATCTCCTATGCGGAGATAGATCACATTACCGGTGTTGGTAGATTTTACCCCGTCTACCAGTATATTCTCCACGATAGCGCCATCTACCGCGGCGAAAGTGATGGCAGAACGGTAGGTATCGAAAATAGTAATGTTGGTAATGTTGAAATTCCGGAAGCCGCCACGGGATACCGTACCGAATTTTACGCCATTGGCGCTGGAACGACCCACACAATTATCCACTACTACGTCCTCGCAGATCTTTGCAGGATCATGCGATTTAAAGCAGATGGCATCATCAGCAGCATCGAAATACGAATTTTTAATGACTACATTTTTGCAATCCACTATATCTATCCCGTCATTATTCCAGTAGTTCTTGCTATCTACCCGGATGCTGTCCACGTACAGGTTTACGCATTGATCATAAGTCTGGTTCCAACTGGCGGGATCCTTTAGCAGGATACCCCGGATGATGATGTTCTCACATTCCCTGAAATAAACATTTTGCGGGCGGTTGGTTTCATTGGGACGATCCTGCCTGAGCGGATCATTATAGATGCCTTTATGAATATTGGCTACCATATTGTTGGCCGTATGAAACCCCCTGCCATCAATGGTACCCTTCCCCGTGATACCGATATCTTTTTGCTTTAGGGCAAACACCAGCGACATCCACCCGATATACGGGTCTTTGATATAATCGAATGCGGTGGTAGACCCCAGCAACACCGCATTTTCCTCTAGGTGCAGTATTACACCTGATTTAAGGTAAATGGAACCCGTAAGCCAGTTGCCGGCGGGAAAGACCAGCCGTCCTCCGTCATGTGCTGCGATATAATCGATCGCTCCCTGGATGATCGTGGTATTCAAACAGATACCATCGGGCTTTGCCCCGAAATCCAGGATATTATAGTCTTTGGCCAAAGAACAGACAGAAATCGCAGTAGAAAAAAGCAGTAGGAATATTTTTCGCATATGGCTGTATAACTTGAAGTTTGCGATAGTTTCCGTGCAATATAAATAACTAACAGGGTATAACCATCCTGTTAAAATTTTAACCCGTAATACCACTCCTTTCGCCGGTATCCGGCTGTCCGACCCCTGTTGCAGGAATATTTGTGCTTATATTCTTTCTTTTATATATAATTGTTTTCGTCGTAATGAAACGTGCCGGCAGAAATTGCTCCTTATTAAAAAACGGGTGGCTGGAATACCAGGGCACTCTTGTTGCGAATAAATGTTTAAATTGCAAAACCTGAAGCATCAGACAGCTCATATTATTCTCAAACATAAAAAGATTGATTTCCATGCATAATGAAAAAAGGAGGACGCTTTTAAAGCTTTCCGGACTGGCCGCTACAGCCGGTGTTGTACCCTTTAATATCATCAAAGCATCTCCCGGTAGAAAAATAAATGCGGATACCCTGAAAGTAGGGTTGGTAGGATGTGGCGGCAGGGGAAGCGGTGCTGCCAACCAGGCGCTAAGCGCCGACCCCAACGTGGTGTTGCATGCTATGGGGGATCTGTTTGAAGACAAGCTGAAAAAATCATTGGAAAACCTGGAAGAGCTTCACGGAGAGAAGGCGGCCGTAAGCCCCGAGCATCAGTATGTGGGGTTTGATGCGTATAAAAAAGTAATAGACTCCGGTGCCGATGTAATATTATTGTGTACGGCCCCTGCATTCCGCCCCCTGCACCTGGAAGCGGCAGTAGAAGCAGGCAAGCATGTATTTTGTGAGAAACCGGTTGCGGTGGATGCCCCCGGCATACGTAAGGTGCTGGAGTCCGCAAAAAAAGCCAAAGAAAAAAACCTGAATATCATATCCGGCTTTTGCTGGAGGTTTCATGAACCTAAGAGAGCCGCATTCGGCAGGATCAATGCAGGGGCTATCGGTAAGGTTTCTACCGTGTATAACACTTACAATACAGGCGGTACCTACAGGACCTGGGAATCAGAAAACCCACACCCCGAATCTGTAGAGTGGCAGATGCGCAATTGGCCTTTCTTCACCTGGCTGTCCGGCGATCATATTGTGGAGCAGGCCGTACACAGCATAGATATGATGAGCTGGGCATTCGGCGACAAGCTTCCTGTGAGCGCCACAGCGTCGGGAGGACGGCAGGTGCGTGTAGGTCCCCAGAACGGAAATATATACGATCATTTTGCCGTTACCTACGAATACCCCGATGGCGCCAAAGGATTTCATGTGAGCAGGCAACAACCTGGTTGTGCCACCAGCTATGCGGTGGAAGCCTGGGGTACCAAAGGCAACGCACTGATAGATTGCTCTGCTGCCATACACCAGATCAACAGCAACGGAAAGCTGTGGACCTATAACGGCAAACAGAACGACATGTACCAGACAGAACACAACGAGTTGTTTGCAGCCATACGTAAAGGAAAACCTATCAACCAGGGTGAAGAGGTCGCCAACAGCTCTATGATTGCCATACTGGGAAGAATGGCTGCTTATACCGGTAAAAAAATAACCTGGGAAGAGGCCGTAAATTCTGCAGAAATGCTCGGTCCCGATGTTACTGCATACGATATGAGCCAAACCCTTGCCGTAACACCGGTTCCCATGCCGGGTGTCACGCCTTTTAAATAAACTTTACTACCCGAAATCAACGATACTACTTATGGAGAGAAGAACGTTCCTGAAAAGCAGCTCGCTTGCTATGGCAGCGGCTGCGCTCGGCAGCAGCAGCTTTGCAGCACAGGCACCTGTTAAAGCCGCAAAACCGGCGATAAAAAAAAGTCTTAAAATAGAAATGGTAAAGGCAGGCGACACCCTGCTGGATAAATTCAGACTGCTGAAGGAACTGGGCTATGATGGCGTGGAGTTCAGCTCTCCGCACCAGTTTGATAACCAGGAAATACTGGATGCAAAAGCGAAGACCGGGTTGGAAATACCGGGTGTGGTAAATTCTGAGCACTGGAAGTCGCCCATCACCTCTCCTGATGCTGCGGTGCGGGAAAAATGTTATAATGCATCGATACAGGCGATGAACGATTGTAAGCTCTACGGCGGCACTACCATGTTGCTGGTAGCGGGTGTGGTCAATGACCAGATCAGCTATGCCGACGCATGGCCCCGTGCGGTTGCTGAAATAAAAAGACTGATCCCCCATGCAAAGAAAACGGGTATTAAGATAGCCATAGAAAATGTGTGGAATAATTTCCTGATCAGCCCGCTGGAGGCTGCCCGGTTTGTTGATGAGATCAACAGTCCCTGGGTGGGCTGGTACTTTGACATCGGCAACATCCTGCGTTATGGATGGCCGGAGCAATGGATAGAAATTCTCGGCAAAAGGATCATGAAGCTGGATGTGAAAGAATACAGCCGGAAAAAGCAAAATGATGAAGGTTTATGGAAAGGCTTTGATGTGGAAATAGGGGATGGCGATAATAACTGGCCGGTGATCATGCAATCCCTGGAGAAGATCGGTTATAACGGATGGGCATCTGCGGAGGTGAATGGAGGGGATAAAGAAAGATTGAAGGTGATCATCGACCGAATGAATAAGGTATTGGGATAAATATTATGGTATATTTTATTTATCAGCAGGTATAAGAGGTTTACTTTTATACCTGTTTTCTTTAAATGAATATTATGGATATAACAGGCAGCATGTTGACCTGGGATGAATTTATGAAAGTGGATATCCGGGTAGGTACTATTGTAAGTGCGGAAGTTTTTAAGGAAGCCCGCAAGCCGGCTTATAAGCTGGTAATTGATTTTGGTTCGCTGGGTATCCGTAAAAGCTCGGCACAAATTACCCGGTTATATGCACCGGAAGAACTCATCGGTAAGCAGGTGGTGGCAGTGGTAAACTTTCCACCCAAACAAATTGCCACCATCCGGAGTGAGTGCCTGGTGTTGGGCGCCGTAAACGGCGATGAAGTAACCTTATTGTCTGCTGACAAGCCGGTAGCCAATGGGTTAAGGATTGGGTAATGCATACAGCATAGGTTGTGATACACCGGCCGCCTGTCATCAGCGGTAAACAACTTATTTTGATGGTGAGAGAATTTTCCCGCAGATAGGCGCAGATGTGCTTTCGCAGATTAGTACTGGCGCAGGTTTGGTAGCATGGCTTTGTGCCGGGGCAGACCTGTTGCCGGTAATTTACTTATCTCAATAGATTTAGAGTACAGTTGTTTGTGAAGTATATGTCCTGTATAGGTATCTGCGGAAAATATTAGCAGAAATGAATTGTATGATGATGAGATAATTTCCCCGCAGATGAGCGCAGATATACCTTTGCAGATGCTTGGTACTGGCGCAGGTT
>CAKSVK010000196.1 GCA_934502905.1 uncultured Chitinophagaceae bacterium | reverse complement strand
TAGGTACACGCTACCTGCCAGGGAAAGTGATACCTGTTTTACGCTAAGTATTCAAAGAGGGATGTGACGGCATCTCTCTTTTTCTTTGTTACATCATCAATAGAATATTTGTCAAGCCATAAGTATTTGTTGTTTAGGGTTATTTAATAAATACGGTATTTCCTTTTATTTCAAATTGAAAGCTATTGGTGAATTGCAGCCCCTGCAGCGCAGTCGTGATATCTTCTTTTTTAAATGCGCCTGAAAAGTTCTTGTTCGCCAGCTCTTTATTTTCCAGGATTATTTCTACGTTATACCATTTTTCCATTTTGCTGATCACATCGGTAAAAGCTTCGTTGTCAAAAACAAGCTCGTTTTGTGTCCATGAAATTTCAGGAATGATATTATAACGGCTGCCATCCAGTTGCTTGATATGGTACAGGTTTGGTTTGTAGGTAACGGGGTCCGTGTTGGTGTTATCCGGAATAGTATCGCTGGTTATGACGGGACCGGGCATATCAAACACGATCTTTTCGTTGGGCTTCAGCATGATCTTTCTTTCCGGATCGGTATTGGTTGTCAGCTCTACCAATCCACGGATTAGGGAAGTCTCTACCCGGTTGCTTTCCGGGTAACTCCTTACATTAAACGCAGTTCCCTTTACCCATATATTCACATTTTTGGCATGCACTACCATTGGCACCTGCTCATTATGGGCCACATCAAAAAAAGCTTCACCGGTTAAGATCACTTCTCTTTTGGTTTCACCAAAATTGGCATTGTACGTTATACGGCTGTCGCTGTTCAGCCATACAACTGTTCCGTCCGGCAGCACCGTTTTTGACCTGGTACCGGGCATCGTATTCATTTCATTGGTGTTTTTCAGGCGTTCAGACAACGGCTGGTCCTGTTTTGGATCACGGGGTAACAGCATAAATAAGGTAACCGTAGCGATCACCAGGATACCTGCAGCTATACCCATCCATTTTTTGAATAACGGCGTTATACGGTGCCGGGGCTTGTCTGCATATGTGTTCCCAAATTCTTCCGGGAATTCTTTTGTTAACCGGGATTGCAGGTTATTCCAGGAAGCAGCTTTCTGGTCATGGCTGCGCTGACTGCGAACGGGATGCTCAAAAAAGCTGGTATATAATTCTATTTGATAGGCTGTTTCAGGATCATCATTCAGCAATTGCTCCAGCTCACGCAACTCTTCCAGCGTGGCCTCTCCCGAGAGTTTTCTTGAAATTAAATGCCAGATATGGTTATTTGTCATACGATCCTCCAGATATACATACCTAAGGATCCGTTATCAGAAAAAATCCCCTAAAAGAAAATGAAATTATTTTTTTAGCAGAAATGATAAAGACCGGGTGATCTTTTTTGCAGCAATAGCCATCTGTGCATCAATGGTTTTGACGGAAATATTCAGTATGCTGGCAATCTCTTTATATTTCAGACCGTCTTCCCGCACCAGCTTGAATATAAGCCTGCATTTGGGAGGTAAGCTTTCAACTGCCCTGTGCATATGGTTCAACACCTCCTTGGATACCATCAGGTCTTCAGGGCTTTGCGTCGTAGCCGCCACTGTTTCCAGGTGCAGGTCATTTAAATCCAGGTCCGCCACCTGCCTGTTCCGGGTAAGATGCCTGATACAAAGATTTTTTACGGAAACATAGAGATACACTTTCAAGTTATCTATTTCGGGTAGCCGGTTACGGTTACGCCACAGGTTCACGAAGGCATCCGATACGATCTCCTCCGCAACAGCTTCCTCTTTTACAAAACAAACAGCAAGGTCCAGTAAAGCGTCACTATAATGAAAATACATATTCTCATAAGCAGCTTCATCATTAAATAACGCTACCCGCTCTATCCAGTACTGTATCTGCAATTCGTTTGGCATGCCTCAGCAAATTAGTAATTTATGCTCAACTTAAGATAACAAAGCAGTTTATCTTTTTATGAAACTATGGAAACGAATATAAATATATAACAGCCTGCCATGAACGCAAACGATTGATATTTACAACAACATGTTTCTTATCATTTTTCGCTGTTTATTCCCCGGTTATAATGGTAACAAATAGTGAAAAAAGCCGAAATTGCGAGACAACATCATACAAGTGAAATAATATTGTTGGAAGAATCCGTATTCCTTACAATATTGTTTTTCATGATTAATAATTTATCTGAACAATAAACGGGTCAGCATCAACACAAATCTTAAACACCCCCAAAATGAAGCATTATCTATCTCTTGTTTTTGTTTTATCAGTTTTCAGCGCTTTCTCACAGCAGGATGTAAGCCTGGCATTACAAAAACCTCCCAGGCTGAGCGCCGCAGAGCAAAATGTCCGTTGGAACAAAATGGCAGCAGGCACGGTAGTAAGCTTTGCCTCAGGCAGCGTGCGTTACCCGCAACAGCTTCCGCCGGAGATCACCCCCACCAGTACCTGGCGGGTGAAAGCATGGAAAAACGAAAAAGTGCATACCCAGATCGTAGCATATACTAAAACAGGCATCCATAATGTATCTGTTACAACAGGCGACCTGAAAGATGAACATGGGAATGTTATCAGCCGCGATCATATCCGGACAGGCTTTGTAGCATATGTGATGACAGATGAGTTCCGGGATGGCTGCGGTTACCGGAAACCCGAAGATTTCGATTCATCAATGGTAGCCGACCTGATCAACACAGGCATTACATCGGTGAATATTGCCAAAAACAATACACAGCCGGTATGGCTGAGCATTAAAGTACCGGCAAACGCAAAAGCGGGAAATTATAAAGGCACCGTGACCGTAAATGCAGGTAAAAAATATGAACTGCAGGTATCATTAACCGTTATAGAAAAGACCTTGCCTGCACCTAAAGACTGGAAATTCCGCCTGGATTACTGGCAGCATCCGGCAGCCGTGGCGCGGGTGCATAATGTTCCGTTGTGGAGCAATAAACATTTTAACCTGATGCGGGAATATTATACCATGCTGGCCGATGCCGGACAAAAAACCATTACTGCAGGTATTGTGAATGAGCCCTGGGGGCACCAGACCTATGATGATTATCCCAGCCTGATACAATGGACAAAAAAACGGGACGGCAACTGGGCCTTTGACTATACGCTGTTTGACAAATACATCTCCTTTGTAATGAGCTGCGGCATCACCGAAAGAATCAACTGCTACAGCATGGTTCCATGGAAAATAGCATTTCAGTATTATGACGAAGCATTGGGCAGGGATACCGTATTTACCGGTGCCATAGGCACACCGGGATACAACGATTTCTGGCGTACCATGCTGGTGGATTTTACAGTTCACTTAAAGAAAAAAGGCTGGTTTGACATCGCTACCATTGCAATGGACGAACGCCCTATGGAGGCAATGGTATCGGTTATTGAATTACTGAAAACCATCGATCCCGGCTGGAAGATATCCCTCGCAGGAGATTATCACCCGGAGATAGAAAATGACATTTTCGATTATTGTGTAGCCTCCCGCTGGGTATTTCCCGACAGTGTGCTACAGGTCCGGAAACAATCAGGAAAAGCCAGCACCTGGTACACCTGCTGCACAGAAAAATACCCCAATATGTTCTCTTTTTCCCCCCCGGATGAATCCGTATGGGCAGGATGGTACACAGCGGCTACCGGGATGGACGGATTTCTCCGCTGGGCATATAACAGCTGGACAGCCGATCCCCTGAAGGATACACGCTTCACAGCTTGGCCCGCCGGCGATACCTATCAGGTATATCCCGGCCCGCTGACATCTATCCGTTTTGAGAAACTGATCGAGGGTGTGCAGGATTTTGAGAAGATAAACCTGCTGCGCAGCGAGTATGCAAAGAATAATGAAACTGCAAAGCTCAACAAACTGGAAGAAGCGCTGAAAGCATTCAAGATAGAGCAACTGGCAAAGGCATCTGCTCAGCAAATGGTAGACCTCGCAAAGCCCCTGCTAAACGAATAATATTGTACCTGACTAAATATTGATCGCATATGAAATACAGGAATAGGATATGGTTGCTGGCAGTTTTTGCTTTTTTGTTTTCCTGCTCCAATAAAAGCGTACCATCCAGGGGTAAGGACAAAGATATCCTGACGGTAATGACCTACAACGTGCATCATTGCAACCCACCCGGCAAGCCCGGGGTCATTGACGTGGACGCCATTGCTGCGGTCATTAAAAAGGAGCAGGCAGATGTGGTGGCCGTGCAGGAAGTAGATGTAAACACCGGTCGCTCGGGCGGTATTAACCAGGCGGCATTGCTGGCTCAAAAAGCCGGTTATCCATCCTTCTATTTCGCCAGGGCCATGGATTTTGACGGCGGTCAGTATGGCCTGCTCATATTATCACGGTATCCCCTATCCGATACCCGGACATATCCCCTTCCTTCAGATAATCCACAGAAGGATGAACCCCGGATACTGGCAACAAGTACGGTTACCTTACCTGACGGAAGCGCTTTCCGGTTCGGCAGTACGCACCTGGAGGCCTATAATCCGGCAAGCAGGCTGCTGCAGGTAAAGGAGATCAACCGCCTAGCGGATGAAATGTCTTTACCTTTTATTGTAGCCGGCGATCTTAATGCAGAAGAAAAAAGCGAGGTCATAACCACCCTTGACCAGGATTTTGTGCGTACCTGCAGCAATTGCCCGGATACATTTGATGAAGAGAAAGAAAGCGGCGCTATTGATTACATCGCTTTTAAAAAAAAGGCATCCTTTACGGTAGTATCACACAGGGTAGTACAGAATAAAGAGGTCTCCGATCATATGCCTGTAATAGCAGCGCTGCGACTTAAATAGGATCCTATAAATCTAATTACAATTCATTATGATAGTCAAACAACTCACCGGCGCCTTATTGTTAACGATTATCCTTAGCGGCTGTGCCGGCACCAGGAAGATACAGACACGTGTACCCACATGGGAGGAAAACTTCGACCAGGCAACTTTTGACACAACCCGTTGGTCAAAGATACCCCGCGGACGCTCAGACTGGAACCGGCATATGAGTGATTTTGACAGCTGTTATGCCATGCGGGACGGCAAGCTGATACTAAGAGGCATCAACAATACCACCGTGGCTGATGATACATCCAGGTTCCTGACCGGGGGAGTGCAAACCATGGATAAAGTAGGATTTGGTTTGGGACGGCTGGAAATCAGGGCGAAGCTGGGTAACGCCACAGGCGCCTGGCCGGCATTCTGGTTGCTGGGACAGGGTAAAAAATATCCCGGTGGCGGTGAAATAGACATTATGGAGCACCTGAACTATGACAGCATCATATACCAGACCGTTCACTCAACCTACACCATCACCCTCAATATCAAAGACAATCCGAAGCAGGGCGGAACGGCTCCTATCAACCCCGGGGAATTCAATACCTATGCTGTAGAAAAATATAAAGACAGTGTGGTGTTTTATGTAAACGACAGGAGGACATTTGCTTATCCCAGGATAAAAACCGACAAGGAGGAACAGTTCCCCTATGCCGACGGAGATCACTACCTGTTGCTGGATATGCAACTGGGAGGCAGTTGGGTAGGCCAGGTTGATCCGGCTGACCTGCCTGTGGAAATGGAAATAGACTGGGTAAGGTTTTACAGGTTTAAGTAATTATGCTATTTATGCTGTATCCTGCCTGTATGCTGTCCGGTGTTTCCAAATCCGGACGTATTATGTTCTTCACCGTTTACAACGGTTGATACGCTGAAGAAGATGGAAATTCCGATGCACCGGAAAAGAACAATGCAGACTTGTACCAGTAATTAGAAAGTCGCGTGAAGACACGCAGCCGGGTGACCCGTCGCCCCTGCACGTGTCCTCACGTGCAGCTCTAATGCAGGTTGGATCGATCAATGGTACCTATGCTGCACGGCGTTTCCAAATCCGCCCTTATTATGTTCTTCGCCGTTTCCAGCGGCTAATAAGCTGAAGCAGACGGGAATATCGATGCACCGGAAAAGGATAACTCGTATTGCTGCTTTACGCGCTCCAGCTCATCATATTTTTTCTGTTGCTGAAGCGCCTGGTGCAGTCCCAGCAAAGACCAGCCGTGACCCGGATTCCACTGCAGGTCTTCCCGGTAA
>CAKSVK010000195.1 GCA_934502905.1 uncultured Chitinophagaceae bacterium | reverse complement strand
GATGTGATAGCCAATGCGATGGCCAGGGAAGTGCTTACAGATGATAACGGGTTGGCAACAGGCATATCTTATGTAAGCAAGGAGGACATGAACGAGTATGAAGTAAAAGGTAAGGTGGTGATCCTGGCAGCAAGCGCCTGCGAGAGTTCGCGGTTAATGCTCAACTCCAAATCAAAAGCGCATCCCAACGGACTGGCAAATTCCAGTGATGTGGTAGGACGTTATCTCCACGATTCTACCGGCGTCTCCCTGGGAGGATACCTGCCGCAATTGTTTGGCCGTAAAAGGTATAACGAAGACGGAGTAGGCGGTATGCACGTATATACTCCATGGTGGCAGCAGGGCAATAAGAAACTGAATTTTACAAGAGGTTATCACATTGAATATTGGGGTGGCATGGGAATGCCCGGCTACGGGTTCGGAATGGGAATACAGAATATGAATGGCAGGCACCCTGTTAACGGAACAACGAAGGAATCCGGTGGCTACGGTGCCTCGTTAAAAGAAGATCAGCGGTTCTTTTACGGCGCCAGTGTGGGTATGGGTGGCAGAGGCGAAGCGCTGGCCATGCACGACAACCGTTGTTATATAGACCCGAACGTGGTGGATAAATACGGGATTCCGGTGCTGAAATTTGATGTGAAATGGACAGAGCACGAGATTGCCCAGGCTAAACATATGAAAGAAACCTTCCTGGAGATCATGCATGCCATGGGAGCTGTTGTTACATGGGGTGGAGATGTGGATCCCAAGAACAATTACGGGCTGGAAGCACCGGGAAAGATCATTCATGAAGCCGGAACGGCCAGGATGGGCAACGATCCCAAAACTTCGGCGCTGAATAAATGGAACCAGGCGCACGACTGTAAAAACCTGTTCGTGGTAGATGGAGCTGCCTTTACATCCCAGGCCGACAAAAATATTACCTGGACCATCCTGGCGCTCTCCATGAGAGCATCCGAATACATTATTGACGAGCTGAAAAAGCAAAATCTTTAAATTTTACTACTAACTAATTTTAATAAATAGGTGATATGGACAGAAGAAAATCACTCAAAATAATTGGAGTAGGTTCCCTGGCAACCTCTGTTTTATTTGATGCATGCAAGCCTGCAGATAAAAAAGAAGCGGTAGTTGAAAATAAATCTACAGCTCCGGCAGCGGGTCCCGACCGGCAGCCGGAAGAATTGGAGCATTATAAAAAGGTGACATCCTATGCCTTTTTCACGGCACATGAAATGGCCACTATCGCAATTCTTGCCGACATCATCATTCCGAAAGACGAAGTAAGCGGAAGTGCAACGGATGCCAAAGTGCCGGACTTCATCGAATTCATCGTGAAGGATATGCCGGAACACCAGGTGCCCATGCGCGGCGGACTCCGCTGGCTGGACCGCGAATCACTTCACAGGTTCAACAAGCTTTTCAAAGACGTTTCAGATGCGGAGAGAATACAGATCGTAGACGATATAGCCTATCCCAAAAAGGCAAAACCGGAAATGTCGCAGGGAGTTGCATTCTTTAACAAGATGCGCGATCTTACCTGCACAGGCTTTTATACTTCCAAGATCGGGATTGAAGATATCGGTTATGCAGGTAATCAGCCCAACCAGTGGAACGGAGTACCGGATGATGTGCTGAAGCAATACGGGCTGGCATACACAGAAAAGGAAATGAAAGAGTGTGCAAGTTATTCGTAGATTTGCCTCTCATTAATTTCTAGTATGAAAAAATACCTTTATTATTTTATAGCCGCTTCGCTGGTCGTGGTGGGCTGTTCTTCCCGGTATAATCCTGCTAAAACACCCTTTGCTATTTACAAGCCTATTCCCGAGGATAGTGTTCGTAAGCTGGAAAAGGGTGTAACTACCCGCGAAGAAACATTACAGTTATTTGGAGGTGCCCCGGCCAACAGCATCAGCGACCGTGGAGAAAGACTGGTATACGGCTACCTGGGAGATACTTTGCTGGTGAACTTTGATCATAACAATGTTGTGTCAAGCTTTTTATACAGGCCGGACATATTTACGCCTGTTGACGGAAGCTCCGATGATAACCGGAAAAAGATCAATGTAAGCAGGGTGAACAGGATAAGGATCTACGAGCATAACATATTCACCATGGCAGATTGGTTTGGCAGGTACTCCCAGAAAGAGAAAGGGGCGAACAGGAACCGGTATACCTATATCAGGAAAAATGGTACACTGGTAGTATATACCCTGGCAGATATGGAAGAACGAGTGCTGGCATATAGCTTCACTCCTGAAAGCTGATGCTTTTAGTTGATGCTGGCTTACTCCGGGCAGCTCACTATGGTTGCTGTATCTTCAGCCTATATTCTTCCGGAAAATCGTCATTCCTGAGAAAAAGGAACCGTTTGTTTTCGCCGGACCCGATTGGAACAACAGTCTTGGTCTCCCCACTCACCAGTATTCCGGACCGGGCAGGACCTATCCAGCTGAAGTTGCCGCTTCCGTCATTCAGGAGTACATGTCCATAGCTGGCATCCAGCCTTCCGAACTGGGGCAAAAACCCCGCTTTATTTCCACCCGCCAGAATGTCTGCGGCACCATCGTTATTAAGATCAGTAATACATACCGTATTGACACTGGACAACTGTACCATCGGCGGTAACTGTTTTATTGTAAACTTGCCATTGCCTTCATTCACGGCAACACAAGATGCTGAATAATTAAATTCTTTTGTTACGGAAGATTGAATAGCCTCAGCCGGAAACAGATTGTCAATAGATTTTCTTGCGTATGCTTCGTGTGTCATGTTTTGTTTTTTCAGGAAAGGGAACTGATCCTCCAGGTCATTTTTTACGAACACGGGTACATCTTTACCTTTTACAGTGTGCGTAATAACCTTATCAATAGTGCCGTTCCTGTCAAAATCATTCACCCACAGCTTTACAGGATGGTCCTTTTCCGGCCTTAGCCTGAAGTTCGATCCGACATTTCCCAGTATAAGATCCACCTGTCCGTCACCGTTCACATCTGTGGCAGCAACCGTTTGCCACCAGCCAAACATATTCTCCAGGCTGGTACTGATTTCAGCAAAACCATTGTTTACAAACGAAAAAATACGTGGCGCCATCCATTCTCCACAAACAACAAGATCTTTCTCTCCATCTCCGTTCATGTCTGCCCATACAGCACCGGTAACCATGCCAAGGGAAGCCAGCTCCGGCGCTTTAAACCTGGTTACATCGTCAAAATTTCCCTTACCGTCATTCTCCAGCAAATAGCTCTGTGGAACAGCCCCGTACACAAAAGGAACACTTCTGCCACCTATAAAAAGGTCGAGATCACCGTCTTTATCAAAATCCATAGCAATTACCGTAGAGATATTCATTCCGTTGGCAGGCAGCCGGTTTTCTGCCATAGAAAAATTCCCCTTTCCGTCATTCACATATATTCTGTGTTGCAGGTCCGGGTGACCCTGTTCATGGGAATTGCCTCCTGCGCCCAGAAAAAGATCCGCATCCCCGTCGTTGTCACAGTCAAAGAACAACACTGCGGTATCTTCGGGTTTCGCAGACCGATCGAAAACCGGTTGCTGCTTATGAACATACTTTCCATCAGGCCGCTGGAGATAAAGCCGTCCTGCCTGGTTGGCAGCACCTCCAATGAAGATATCCGTTAAGCCATCATTATTCACATCAGCCGTATCTGCTTTCGGACCTTCTTTGGATAACATGACAGGTACATTCAGCTCTTTGTAAAAATCTACGTAATCTTCTTCTTCATGCCTTCCGAATGCAGGTTTCACCGCATCGAACAATGTTGCGGCAGCTTTTTTTACAGCAGCTTTTTCAGTATTACCCGGTTTGCCGATAATATAAACCGTATCAACAAAATGATCATAATGCATTGAAAAGCTGCGGTCCGGCCACATTATCATCATGGAATCAATGGCGGTTATCTTCCCCAGTCCTACAATGTTTTTATAATCAACCGATGACTGGAATCCGCGTGTAGGCACCAGCTCCCTGGTAAAAACCTGGTTGCCGGCATATATCCTTATCAGGCTTCCGACAGCAAATTTATTTGCGCCAGGCTGGTCCAGCAATATGCCGATATAGCTGTTTTCATTTTGTTCCCGGCTGTTATTCCGGTAAATAAAAGCCGGTTCATCTACATTGTTCGTGATCAGGTCCAGGTCGCCGTCGTTATCCAGATCAGCATAGACTGATCCATTTGAAAAAGACTTTTGCGACAATCCCCATTCTTTGGCGACATCCGTAAATGTGAGATCCCCGTTGTTTTTAAAAGCCTTATTTGGCACAGGCACAGAAGGCATCTTGCCCATGACCGACTGTATCTCCTCTTTTTTGCCTGTAAGGGTCATTCGTTGAAAGAGCTCATCGGCAAAGAAGTTGATAAAGTCCATGTTCGTCACGTCGTATTTTATGCCGTTGCAAACAAAAATATCGTTCCATCCATCGTTGTCGGCATCAAAGATGAGCCCGCCCCAGCTCCAGTCTGATGCCGACACCCCGCTGTAGAAAGCTGTTTCATAGAATTTGCCGGCACCGCTGTTCAGGTGAAGGGTGTTTTGTGTAAACTGTCTGTAAAAACCGGAATCTTCTTTGAAGCGGTACACATCATAGCTGTCAAATGAGGTGGTGGTCTTGACGCGGCCATCTTCCTCGGGAAGCATATCGGTTGTAAATATATCAGGAAATCCATCATTGTTGATATCAGCCATATCCCCACCCATAGAAGAAAGGCTGGTATGTTCCATCCACGCTTCCAGCTGATCCTTAAAAGTGCCGTCTTTCTGATTGATATACAGATAATCTTTTTCAAAAAAGTCGTTGGAAACATAAATATCAGGATACAGGTCGCCGTTCACATCTCCCACCGTTGCGCCTAATCCAAAACTGATAAGGCTCCCGTGGATCCCGGCTGCTTCACTTACATTCACAAATTTGCCATTGTCATTCCTGTACAGGTGATCGCCGCCCCCCTTCAGAAAATCTGCTACCGGCCATTCCGGCGCACGCAGGTTTCTTTTATTAGCATAGTTTAAGGTATTGACGGGAATAAAGCTGTTGTTGATGATAAAACAATCCAGGTCGCCATCCATATCATAATCAAAAAAAGCAGCCTGGGTGGCATAGCCACCTTTGTTGGTCAACCCGTAATCCGCAGCGGCATCTGTAAAGGTCAGGTCCTTGTTATTGATATACAGCCTGCTTTCCGGTAGTTTACCGTCAATATAGCCGGCATTGCAAACATATATGTCCAGCCATCCGTCGTTATTGACATCCACAAAAACAACCCCCGTACTCCAGTCCTCCATGTCTTCTATGCCTGCCTGTTGCGAAATATCCACAAAATTCCAGTCCCCTTTATTAAGGAACAGTTTATTGCTGCCCATATTGGCAGTAAAGAACAGATCTGTCAATCCGTCGTTATTGATGTCCCCTGCAGCAACTCCTCCGCCATTATAAAAATTCCGGTAGCTGAAAATGTTGAAATCCCCCGTGTTAACAATTGTATTGGAGAATTCAATGCCTGTTTTTTCCATCAGCGTAAAAAGCGGCTTTGAATACCTGTTGCCCGTATTCTTTTCTCCACAGGAAAAAATAAAAAAAGCTGCCATAAGAACCAGCCTGTAAGAAGTAAGATTCAACCCTTTCTACTTTGTTGTTCGCCAAATTAAATAAATATTTGAGTATTTATATTTTTCATACAGGATAAAAAAAGAGGGACTGCCTCAGGAATTTGAGACAGTCCCTCTTTATATTTTATATAATATGTCCTTATTTCTTGGTCACAGTGTATGTACCTCTGTTTGAAGAGTTGGGCGTATCACCCCAGGTTCCTTCAACTCCGCTAACTGCATCATTAACAGTGCCGGATGTAGAAAGGTCCGCAGTAGGATCCTTTTTATTATCATAGATATAACCAAAAGTGATCTTTTTGCTGTCTTTCAAATGCTTAAATGTTGTTTCAGTTGTTGATGAAGCATTTTCCTTGCTTACAGGTGCATTCTTATCTTTCTGGTCAACATAAACGATAGCCGAACTGTCCGCTTTAAGCTCAAAAGCAAAATATCCCTCTACGACCGGATCTTTGGATGTATC
>CAKSVK010000194.1 GCA_934502905.1 uncultured Chitinophagaceae bacterium | reverse complement strand
GTCCTGCAAACGTCGGATGAAAGTAGAATCCATATACATGCCGGACCCATATCCGCTGGAGTTGAATTCCGGATAACGGTTTCCTTCCTGATCAAGGAACACAAGCTGCGCATCATCTGCATTACTTTCGAATAATGGCTCGTTATTCACAATTTGTGCAAATGCAGCTTTTACATCCAGTTCCGGATCAGCCTCTTTTTTTGAAAGAAGCATCAACACTTTTAATCGGAATGCATTTACCGCCTTTCTCCATTTGGCTACATCACCTCCGTAAATAATGTCTCCGGCAATAATGCTATTCTCATTTGACAGCAATTCGTTGGCTTCTTTCAACTCTGCCAGGATACCTCTAAATACATCCTTTTGCGAATCATAGGCCGGAGGAACATACGTTTCCTGTGTTTCACCTTGCAACGCCTGGGAATAAGGAACATCTCCAAAGGTAAGTGTCAGATTCAGGAAATAAAATGCCCTGAAGAATTTCCCGAGTGCCAGGTATGCATTATTATTGATGCGGTTTGCTTCCTCAATCATCTTTGTTACATCTCTCATCCTAGAGTAAGGCGAAAAATCGGAGCGATCCCACTTGTAATATTGTCCGCCACTCTCTCCATCAGTTTGCACTAACATCTTTTGTGCGTATAAAGCACTTGTACCTGCATTATGACGAAAAGCACTCCATTCTATTTGTGTTAACTGCAATTGCGGGTGCGTCTCTGTAACCCTATTAGGATCTATATTTATTTCTTCCAGCTTTTTACAGGAGGTAATTCCCAGAAAAACAGCTATTCCTATTAAAAAGTTCTTTTTCATTTTAGTCTTTTTTACGGTTGGATCTCTAATTATAATTTCAGGTTGAATGAAAGTCCAAGATACCGGGGTGAAGGATCCTGAAGATTCCCGTCATTTCCTATTTCATAGTCGGGGTCTAACAATGGCATTTTCTTCCACATCAACAGATTATAGCCGAATATCTGGGCATTCAATCCTTTTACTCTCTTACCCAGGTTGATAACATTTCCTAAATCGTATCCGATTGCTACCCTTCTGAGTTTAAAGAATGAACGATCAAAAGTATTTGCAAACGTTTCGTTTTCGCTTTCCAGTACCCTGGCTCTGTAGGGATATTGTTGGCTCCATGTCTGCCAGCTTACCGCAGTTGTATTAGGTGCATACTTCCTGGTATCAGAAATTACATTACCCAAAAGATCCTGTGTGAGTTCACCTTCTGTGACAACAACACCATCAGGAATATATACCGGTTGGCCTGCAGCATATTCAGCGGCCCGATATTCCACAGAATTAGGATGTTTGCCTCCCCACCACATTTTTTCATGTGTTGTAGAATTCATGATCCCTCCCCAAACTCCGTCGATATCAATACCAATGTCAAAGCCACGGTAGTTAATTTTATTCTGAAAGCCCAGCCTCCAGGATGGATCCAAATGTCCCAGGTTACGCTGATACGGATCGAATATCGGCAATCCATTCGCACCCAAGATCAATTTTCCGTCTGCACTTTTTTGCCATACAGTGGCATAGTAGCTGTCTGTTCTTTCATTAAGTCTCAAATTATTATAGGTTGCTTGATCGTCATATATCTTGGTGATGCGTTTTACATACTTTGACCAGTTGGCAGCTATCGTCCAGCTCAGGTTTTTATTTTTTATAGCTTTTACAGCAGCAACAACTTCAAAGCCGTTAGTATTATATACATTGCCATTTACCTTTCTGCTGGTAAAACCTGAAGCTTCAGATATCCCTAAATCAATAATCTGGTTTTCATCTTTGATATTGTAGTACGTCAGATCAAGGGTTAACCTGTCTTTAAACATTCCGGTTGAAAGCCCCGCTTCATAGGAAGAGGATTTTTCAGGCAATATGTTAGGATTGACTATTCCTGCCGGGTAGGTAACAGACTGAGTAGAGCCATACGTAACCCCTTTATTATATGCAGAATAAATACTGTAAGGTGCCAAATCGCTGGATACCTGCGCCCAGGATCCATATAGCTTTAAATAGCCGAATGCTTCCGGAAGGTTTACGTATTCAGATACCATTGTACTTAAAGAAATGGAAGGATAGAAATACGAATTGTGGTTTGATGGCAGTGTAGATGACCAGTCATTACGGGCTGTAAAACTCAAAAATACTGCATTATAAAAGTCCAGATTTGCAGCACCATATAAACTCCGTATAGATTTTTCATACCGCACATTAGAAGCTTGTACCGGTCCCTGCGTATTATTAAGGGTATATACACCGGGTACGATCAGACCGTCGCTGGATTGATACTCCTGTGTGTAGGTACGGTTAAATATGGAAGCACCTGCATTGATACCAAATTGTATATCTTCTGTAATATCTTTATTATAAGAAAGCAATGCATCTGCATCTATATTTAACTGGTCGGAATTCCATAATTTATAATCTCCATTGCGGGAATCGCCATAGTTCATATAGGACTTGGGGCTTTTCATTGTCTCGAAATTGTCGATATTCCTGCTGTTACCCCGCACTTGGAAGACCAGATCCTTTGTGATTTTCCAATTTGCCTTTACTTGCATATCAATTACATCTCTGTTTTGCATTTGTTCCAGCATGTAAGAAGCAAAATACGGGTTGTTATACCATGCATAATTATAATTAGCCTGACGATATCCTTCTAATCCCGGCACCCACATATGGTTTTTCAGGTCTTTGCCGTTTACATCATCACTCATCCAAATCAAGATAGTATAAATATGGTTTTTGGGTCCGTAACCATACCTCGGATAATTAGGAGAATAAACTTTATTATAAGACAGTGAGGCGTCTACAGTGAAGTTACTGGTAATATCAAATGATGCATTAAAATTGAGTCCCCCGGTATTGAGAGACATATTAGGCACCTGCCCCCGCTGGTAAGCGTATTTACCTGAAGCATAATACCGCGCTTTTTCGCCTCTGTATGCTACCGAAAAAGTATTTGTGCTGACCACACCGGTCCTCAAAAAGTCCTTCAGGTTATTATGGTATATAAAGTCTGTTGGAACTCTTTCATATGTTGAACGGTCGTCATAAATGGTACCTTTTACATCCCCATACCATTCAATAGTTTCACCGGTCATCTTGTTCCTTATCGGGCTATTCCATTGAGGCACCTTAACACCGGCGTTCAATTTAGGTCCCCAAGTCATATCTCCGTCCGAAATACCACCATCTGCACCATCCCAAAACTCATACTGGCCGTTGGAACCACTTCCGTACTCTGTTTGTGTTTTTGGAAAAACAGTAAAACCAGCTGTAACCATATTATTTGTATTGATATTTACCTCCAGCCCTTCTTTTTTGGCATTCTTTGTCGTAATAAGTATAGCACCATCCTTTCCGCGAGTTCCATAAAGAGCAGATGCAGCAACTCCTTTCAACACATTAATATTATCGATATCCTCGCCGGTAACATCAAAAAAGTCAGTTTCTACGGGAATACCATCTATTACAATCAAAGGAGTTTTTCCTCGCAAAACAAACACGGGTCTTTGAAACATCCCCGTAGGGTTCGTTACCGTCAACCCAGCGACCTGACCAGACAAGGCTGTTCCAAGGTTCATGGTCCTGGAATTCGACAACTGATCCGTCTTGACTTCCTGTGTCGTAAAACCCAACCTTTTCTTTTGTTGCTTTATTCCGATTGCCGTTACTACTACCTCATCTAATTGTTGCGAACCTTCAGTAAGAATCACATTGATAGCGTTCCGTCCATTCAACGCAATTTCTTGAGAAGCAAACCCTATAAAAGAGAACATAAGGGTTTCATTTTCAGATGAAACAGAAATAGAGAAATTCCCTTCATTATCGGACATAACCGAATTGAGAGTGTTCTTAACAGTTACACTTACACCACTTAAGATGTTGCCTTGGGAGTCAGTTACTTTACCGGTAACTTTTTGCTGGGCCAACGTAAGCAGGGGCAGGCAGAGACCCAAAAAGAGAAACAGAAACTGCCTGGGGACATTCTTTTTGATCATGAGCTTGTTAGTTTTTTAGTTAAAATTCGGGGATCACAAAGGTTAAGCAGGATTATAACCAAAACGTTAATTGTATATTAATACTAAATTAAAAATTTATCCTGTCATATGCAATACAAAAGAATATTTATTAAAAACCTTATTTACTTAAATTTTATTTAACCCTTTGTAAATTTTTCACGAGATCGAACAGAAAAAAATATACTGCCCCGGAAGCCAATTATTTTGAGAAAGTTTATAAATAGTAAACTCTTTTTCATATTTTCTTAACCTGCGCTTCATTTTCCGGTAACAGGCTTAGGGTAGTTTTGGTAAACTCATCCTCTATGGAAAAAAGACCCGTAGACGTAGTGGTCATTTCCGACACGCACCTGGGCACCTACGGCTGCCAGGCCAAGAGACTGACCGCTTATCTTAAAAGCATATCCCCTTCTATCCTCATCCTGAACGGGGATATTATTGATGGCTGGCAATTCAGCAAAAGCTACTTTCCGGCTTCTCATATGAATGTTATCCGGGAAATCATTAATTGTATTTCTGCGGGCACCCGTGTTTTTTACATTACCGGGAATCACGACGAAGCTTTCCGCCGTTATTCCGATCTGAGGATGGGAAATTTTATGCTTACCGATAAGCTGGTGCTGGAAATAGATAAGAAAATGACCTGGATATTCCATGGAGATGTGTTTGACAATACTACAAAAGGAGCAGCCCGGTTCTGGGCCAAACTGGGAAGCAGCGGATACGGGCTGCTGATACTCACCAACCGCCTGATCAATTCCATCCTCAAGCTCCTGGGCAGGGAGAGAATATCGCTGTCGAAAAAGGTGATGGAAGGCGTGAATAAAGCGGTGGCAAAAGTGAACGATATTGAAGCGACCGCCGCCGAGCTGGCCATTGAAAAAAAATACGACTATGTCATATGCGGTCACGTACACAAGCCGCAGAAAAAAGAGGTGGTAACCGAACAGGGGTCCGTAACCTACCTGAACAGCGGTGACTGGGTAGAAAACTGTACGGCGCTTGAATACTATAAAAAGGAGTGGAAAATATTCGAATTTGACGAAGCAGCATTTCCGGAGGTTAACATTGAAAAAGAAATACCCCGGCCAAACGTCATGACAGACGAGATAAGCTATTACATCAATTCCCTGGCAGGATGAGGGAGTTTGAAGATGTGGAATTGATAACGATTGATGATGGAAGATTGTGGATTGCGAATTGAGAGATTGCTGACGTAAATCAACCGGAAGCTTCTTTTCCATGGAAAAACTTTTAAAATAAGATCATGAAAATATTTTATGCGGTCCAGGCTACAGGAAACGGACATATCAGCCGTGCCATGGAATTATTACCCTACCTGCAGGCATATGGAAAGGTAGACCTGTTCCTGAGCGGGGCAAACAGCACCCTTCCCCTGGATGCGCCGGTTAAGTACCGGAGCAAAGGTCTGAGCCTGTTTTATACCTGTAAGGGCGGGTTGAACTACCTGGCTATGCTGAAGAAAATATCGCCGTTACAATTAAATAAGGAAGTAAAAGAGCTGCCGGTTGAAAAATACGACCTGGTAATAAACGACTTTGAGTGTATTACCAGCCTGGCATGCAGGCATAAAAAAGTGCCTTCCGTTAATTTCGGGCACCAGGCCAGCTTTATGTCCGCTCATACGCCGCGTCCCAAAAACCCAAGCAAAACAGGTGAATGGATACTCAAAAATTATGCCCGCGCAAGCCGGTATGTAGGACTGCATTTTGACCAGTACGACGATTTTATTCTTCCTCCGGTCATTAAGTCCCGGGTATGGAACGCCCAGCCTGCCGACCACGGGTACATAACAGTATACCTGCCCTCCTATTGCGATTGTGAGATCAGGAAGTATTTCAGGCACCTGGATTTTTACCGCTTCCAGGTTTTCTCCAAAGAAGTAAGCACCGTTACAGAAGAAAATAACTTCACCTTTATACCAGTGGGGAAAGAGGCATTCAACGAAAGCCTGATCCACTGCTCGGCTATTATATGCGGCGCCGGCTTTGAAACGCCTGCAGAGGCGCTCCACCTGAAAAAGAAGATGATGGTAATGCCTATTAAAGGGCAGTATGAGCAAAAATGCAATGCTGCCGCCCTTGAAAAGTTGGGCGTAAAAATCCTGCC
>CAKSVK010000193.1 GCA_934502905.1 uncultured Chitinophagaceae bacterium | reverse complement strand
GATTAGAAATTAATTCTTGATCATCATACCTCCACTCCGGAGGTATTTTTTTTTCTCGTAATTGAATAAATTAATAGCAAAGGTTCCAAAAAGGTACAGAATGCTGGACTTGACAGCACTCCGATAATGCTGTTTTTTCACGACAAAAAACATTTCTACTCACATTTTAAAATGTTTTACGTCATGAATATAGACAGAATGGAATTTGTATCCTGGATGGAACGCATAATGGTGCGTTTTGACATTCTTAGCCAAAGCCTCAACGATGTTCAAAAGCAAAAGAGCAGCATTGACGGTGAAGAATTACTCGATAACCAGGATTTGCTTCAAATGCTTAAAATCAGCAATCGTTCTCTGCAACGCTATCGTTCCTCCGGCAAGCTACCATATTATACTATTTCGGGAAAAGTTTA
The DNA here is from genome assembly GCA_934502905.1 of uncultured Chitinophagaceae bacterium. Lineage (GTDB taxonomy): Bacteria > Bacteroidota > Bacteroidia > Chitinophagales > Chitinophagaceae > Agriterribacter. The sequence continues at coordinate 5,770 of CAKSVK010000193.1, read as the reverse complement.
CTACAAACTATCCGATGTTCACCAGTTCATAAGGGAGAGCTTCTCTGCGAATGTAGGATGGAAGAAAGGACACTAAACGACAACTCATGTCATCAGCGGACAGAAATTCCTATCGGCTGACCTTACCGGTTATTTTCGGCTCGCAGAAAAGTATCTAAAAAATTAAATCTAAAGTCATGAGTGAAAAAGAAACAAAGGAAGTGCAATCTCCCGAAGAGTTATCGGACATCTTGCTGGTGCTGGACCAGGATAAAAAGAAAATCCAGGCTGTTAAAGGCGTAGGAAAAAATGGCGAACTGGAAACCGTTGATGTGAATAAGAATAATGAAAGTGAATTTATGCGGGTAGATAAGCAAGGAGACATTTTCTCAAATTTCTTCTCAAATTTCTGGCGGAACCTAAAACATCCGGCCCGCTTTTCCTTCTTCAAGGTGCCGGCAGCCCAAGTGTATGATGTAGCCCCAAAAATCCAAAAGCAGGTTGATAAACCGACCAAAGAGGGTGAAGAAGTAATGGCAAAACATGCAGTCAAAGAACCGAAAAAGCAACAGCAGGATAATAAAAAGACTGAGGAGGCTTCGCAAACACAAACAACGCCGCAAACAAAACCTGAAAAGAATGAGTATCGATTTGATCCGAAGCAGATAGATTGGGAAACGATGAATAATATGGGCTTGAGTAGGGAACGGCTTGAAAAGGCCCAGCAGCTCGAACCATTGCTGAAAGGATATAGAACTGATTTGCTTCCGGTAAGCGTTAACCTGGGAGGTACAGTCATTGCCCGTATGGATGCGAGGTTATCGCTCCACATGGATGGAAATGGAAAACCTGTAGTAGCCATACATGGCATTAGAAAGGAGCCTGATTTCAATAGTCCCTTCTTCGGTCATGAATTTAGCAAGGAGGACAAAGAAAATTTGTTGAAAACCGGCAATATGGGCAGAGTAGTGGAATTAACCAACACTAAGACAGGGGAGAAGATACCGTCTATCGTTAGTATCGACAAACAGACAAATGAATTCGTTGCGCTACGCCAGGATTGGATGAAAATACCCGAGGTATTCAAAGATGTAACACTCAGTGCAGAACAAAAGCAGGATTTAAAAAATGGTAAATCGGTCAATATGGAGGGTATGATCTCAAAAAAGGGGGAGCCTTTCAGTGCACCGATTCAATATAATGCGGTTAAACGTTGTATTGAATTTCTTTTTGACAGGAGCAATGCAAAAAAACAAACACAGAGCCACCAGCAAGGGCCTCCTTTTGAAGCTCCGGATTCATTCAGGGGTGTTAAACTAACTGCCGAGCAGTACGAAAAATATAATGCGGAGAAGTTCACTTATATAGATGGGCTCACTAACAAGGAAGGCCGAGAGTACCGGGGTTATATCAAGTTCAATAAACAAACAGGTGAGACAGCGTTTTCTTTCCAAAATCCTGACAAAATGAAAGAAAAAGTACAGTCTGCCGATGTGAGTAAAACGCAGAGCCCAACTAACCCGGAGAAAAAAAATAATGAGTCTACTAAGAATGTGCAAAAGCCACCGTTGAAGCCGAAACAGCAGGTACCAAAAGAAAAAAGGCAGCAACAGCAAAATACTTCTAAAGCGCCGGCAAGATCCAAAGGCAGGAGAGCATAATTGATAAAGTTAAAAGGAAAATATTATGAAAGCAGTGATTGCAGAAAAACCATCCGTAGCTCGTGAGATAGCCGCTTTGCTTGGAGCCTCTGAAAGAAAAGATGGCTACCTGACAGGCAACGGTTATCAGGTAACATGGGCGTTGGGACATCTGGTAGGACTGGCTATGCCTGAGGATTATGGAATAGCAGGCTTTCAAAGAGAAGTCCTACCCATATTGCCCAACCCTTTTTTACTTACCGTGCGGAAAATAAAGAAGGAGAAGAGCTATGTTCCCGACAGTGGAGCGCTCAAACAACTGGCAACTATCGGTCAGGTGATTGGTAGTTGCGAAAGTATTATCGTTGCTACAGATGCTGGGCGTGAGGGCGAGTTGATATTCCGCTATATCTATGATTATCTGAAGTGTGATAAGCCCTTTCAGCGTTTATGGATAAGTTCACTAACGGAAAAAGCCATCAAGCACGGTTTCGAGAACCTGAAACCCGGAAGCGATTTTGACGGGCTATACCGTGCCGGGCAGGGACGAAGCCGGGCTGACTGGCTGGTAGGCATCAATGCCTCCCAAGCGTTGAGCATAGCGGCGGGGCGGGGCGTGTACTCCCTGGGACGGGTACAAACGCCAACACTTGCGCTTATCTGTAAACGGTATTTGGAGAATAAAGATTTTACAATCAAGAAATACTATCAAATCCAGTTAGAATACCGCAAAGAGTTTGTAAATTTTAAAAGCCTGTCTAAAGCCAAGTGGGACGACAAAAAGCCCGCTGACGATGCGCTGAAGTCTATTCAGCGTGCCGGAACATCCACGGTTACGGCAGTCGAAAATAAGACGGTTTTAGAACAACCGCCTTTGCTGTTTGATCTAACCGGACTGCAGAAAGAAGCCAACAAAAAACTGGGTCTTTCTGCCGAGGAAACACTGAATATTGCACAAAGTCTTTACGAAAAGAAGTTTGTCACCTACCCACGTACCGGCAGTAAACATATCCCCGAAGATATGTGGGTAGAAATCCCGGCATTGGTAAGGGCATTGGAATCTAAGGCATCCTGCAAAGAAGCTGTCGGAAAGCTCACTTGGGGACGGTTTAATAAAAGAATTGTCAACGATGTGAAAGTAACTGATCACCACGGTCTTTTAATTACCGAAAAAATCCCGTCTGCGTTACCGGCTAAAGAAAATGCCATTTACGATATGATAGCCCTGCGATTGCTGGAAGCTATATCGCAAGCCTGCTCCAAAGAATTAACGGACATTACTTTGCAGGTTTTACACTATGATTTTGTGCTGAAAGGCTGCAAGGTACTGGAAGCCGGTTGGCGTGGGATCAGGGGAAGTTTTACAGAGGAGGACAGTGAGCCGATACAAGAATTGCCGGAACTAAAGGTCGGCGATGAACTGAAAATAAAAGAGGCTTCCGTATTGGAAAAGAAAACCAAACCGCCTGCGCTTTACACTGAAGCGGGTCTATTGTCTGCAATGGAAAATGCCGGAAAGGAAATAGAGAACGAAGATGAGCGTAAAGCCCTGCAAGGCATCGGCATCGGTACGCCAGCCACAAGAGCCGCCATTATAGAAACCCTTTTTAAAAGGGATTATATCAAGCGTGAAAAAAAATCCCTTGTTCCTACCGAAAAGGGTGTGCAGGTATATGAAGCAGTAAAGGACAAAAGGATTGCCGATGTTGCCATGACTGCCGAATGGGAAATGGTATTGCAGCAAATACAGAACAATCAAGTAAACGCAGAGGTATTTCTGAAAGATATGGAAGCCTATGCAACATCTATCACACAAGAACTTTTAAATATGAGCATCGATAATGATAAAAAGCCCGAATTGACCTGTCCTAAATGTAAAAGCCATAAGCTCTTGATTTGGGACAAAGTTGTAAAATGCCCGGATGAGGCTTGTAACTGGCTCCTGTTCCGCAACGTGTGCGGGGTACAGTTAAGCCTTAGCGAAGTAGAACACCTCGTTAACAACCGCAAAACCAATCTTATCAAAGGCATGAAAAGCAAGGCTGGTAAAAAATTTGATGCCCGTATGGTTTTGAAAGATACCGGGGAAACCGCTTTTGAATTTGAAAATAATACATACAAAAAGAAATGAGCAATAACGCTATCATAAGCAGGAAAGAAATAGAAAGCCTTATCTACACGGTACGTGGTATGCAGGTTATGCTCGATAGCGACCTTGCAAGGATCTACCAGGTAGAAACAAAGGTATTCAATCAAGCTGTAAAGCGGAATGCAGAGCGGTTCCCTGAAGATTTTTGTTTCCAACTATCAGAAGATGAGTGGGATTGTTTAAGGTCACAATTTGTGACCTTAAACAATAATGGTCGTGGGCAACACCGAAAGTACCTCCCTTATGTGTTTTGTGAGCAAGGGGTTGCCATGCTATCGGCGATATTGCGTAGCAAAGTAGCAATAAAGGTCAGCATTGAAATTATGAAAGCCTTTGTGGAAATGCGCAAGGTTCTAATGGGCAATGCTGCGCTGTTCTCCCGGATGGATAAAATTGAGGTTAAACAGATAGAAGCGGACGGCAAGTTTGAGGAAATATTCAGGGCATTGGAAAGCGGAAAGCTGCAAAGCGATAAGGGTATTTTTTATGATGGGCAAATATTCGATGCTTATTCTTTTGTTTCCGACATTATCCGAAGCGCAAAGAGGTCCATCATTCTTATTGATAATTATGTAGATGATACAGTGCTTACGCTGCTCGGAAAGCGTGTGCAATCAGTATCTGCCACCATTTATACTAAAAGCGTCAGCCACCAATTGCAATTGGATTTGCAACGTTACAATAGCCAATACCCACGTATTACTGTCCACACTTTTGCTCATGCCCATGATCGTTTCCTCATTATCGATGGCGCAGAACTATACCACATCGGAGCGTCACTAAAGGATTTGGGCAAGAAATGGTTTGCCTTTTCCAAGATGAATACAGAAGCAAGCAAAATGCTTAGTTTCCTGAACACCATTTAAAGCAGCTTCTTCCCCCCTAAGCCTAGACAGCAAACGGTTACGCGGTCAAAAATTGCCACCCAAAGCCAACTCCTGCCGCTTTGGGTATGGCATCCTGATGTCATGATATTTTAGTTACTCATTGAAAATTTCAAGACAGATTCAATATGAGTACACAGCAAAAAGACCTTTCTTATTTTACGTTAAGGCTACAGGAATTACTAAGTACCAGCTTCCCCGAAAAGGCAACCGATCAGAAATTTATCAAACAGCGTTCCACGTTGGCAGTAAACGCCTATGAGGTCGCATTTCTTTCGGGAAACTCCGTTGAGCAGTGCGATCATATCGCAGATTATATCCTCTTTGATGGACTTCACTATTCAAAATTTGACACGGTGTTTCAAGTCGTCTGCAATGAGTTTAGCAGAATCATGTTGGATGAAGAATTGCGTCCGTTTGCACTAAAGATGCTTCCTGTCTGTGAGCCCGCATTCGCCAAATACATACTAACAGATGATTTCGCCTATACAACAGATCATGACCTGCTTTATACGGAAATCACGGGAACCATAGCGATTTATATCGAGGACTATGGCATTTAATCAACGTGAACACCTGAAGCAAAATATTGAGGCGTTGCGGGTAATGTTCAGGTTGGAAAATGAAAAACGCCAAGCTACCGAAGCCGAACGGCAGCAGCTTCTGCTGTATAGTGGTTTCGGTGGGTTAAAATTCGTCTTAAATCCGGCAGACAATCAGGCAGATATAACGCAATGGAAAGATTATGAGCGGACGTATTTTGAAGAAACGCAGGAACTGCACCGGGTACTGAAAGAAAACGCCGCAGACGAAAAGCAATACAGGCGGTACGTGGATAGTTTGCGTAGTTCGGTTCTCACGGCGTTCTATACCCCTCCCGAAATTATCAATACGCTATCCGGTGTTTTCAAGGAAAACGGTATAGCCATACAAAAGTTTTTGGAGCCATCGGCGGGTGTCGGTGGGTTTATCCAATCTTTTACGGATAAGAACGTACCGCAGGTTACGGCTTATGAAAAAGACCTGCTTACGGGTAAAATCCTCAAACAGATATACCCTGACAGAAATGTGCGTATATGCGGTTTTGAAGAAATCCCCGAAAGCGAGCTGAATAGCTG
>CAKSVK010000192.1 GCA_934502905.1 uncultured Chitinophagaceae bacterium | reverse complement strand
GCCTGCAGACTTTCACAAAGTATTTGAAGCGTGGTATGAGACTGCCGAACCGGTAGATATCCGGTTCCCGTATTCTGCCGGGGAGATCATAACCAGGATGATGAGCAGCATAGCCACACGCTGATAGTCCTGTTTTTTCATATGCCAAATCTGGTGCAAGTCTTCCTGCGGAAGACTTGTTGCCTTTCAATTCTGCCGGACTTCGTCCGGGTCGGAAATACTTGTGTCCTGATACAATCAGGATAAAATTTTCCGGCACAGGTAACCGGCAAGCCGAACACTTACACCCGATATCAGGTTCTTCCCTGATAGCTTAATCCTGCTGCAGCATAAATGCCATCTTACAAACCCATATTGCCCTCCCGGCACCGTTTCCATATTGTTTGTGATCATACTTTTATCACTATCTTTGCGCCCCTATGGCTACAAATGACAACAAATTCCAGGCGATTATAGCCCATGCAAAAGAGTATGGTTTCGTATTTCAGAGCAGTGAGATTTACGATGGGCTCAGCGCCGTATACGACTATGGTCCCTGGGGAAGCGAGCTGAAAAAAAATATCAGGGATTACTGGTGGAAAAGCATGACGCAGTTGCATGAGAATATCGTAGGAGTGGATGCGGCTATTTTTATGCATCCTACTACCTGGAAAGCCTCCGGCCATGTGGATAATTTCAGCGATCCGATGATCGATAACAAGGATAGCAAAAAACGCTACCGGGTAGATCACCTGATAGAAGGGTATGCGGAAACCTTACCGAAAGAAGAAGGAGATGCATTGGTAGAGACCATGACAAAGCTGGAAGCAGCCGGGGATTTTGCAGGACTGAAAAAGCTGATAGACGATCATAAAATAAAGTGCAGCGTCAGCGGCACCTGCAACTGGACAGATATCAGGCAATTTAACCTGATGTTTAAAACAGAGTTCGGGGCCGTGGCCTCTGCCAACGAAGAAGATAACATCGTATACCTGCGCCCTGAAACGGCCCAGGGTATTTTTGTTAACTTCCTGAACGTGCAAAAGACCGCCAGGATGAAAGTGCCATTCGGCATTGCCCAAACCGGCAAGGCTTTTCGTAACGAGATCGTTGCCCGCCAGTTTATTTTCCGCATGCGTGAATTCGAGCAGATGGAAATGCAGTTCTTTGTTCGCCCCGGCACAGAAGGCGAATGGTACCAGTACTGGAAGGAAGCACGGCTGAACTGGCACCTGTCCTTGGGATTGCCCCGGGAAAGGTTCCGGTATCACGATCATGTAAAGTTGGCGCACTATGCCAAGGAAGCCTGTGATATTGAATATGAATTTCCGATAGGATATAAGGAAGTGGAAGGCATACACAGCCGGGGTGATTTCGACCTCAGTCAGCACCAGATTTATAGTAGGAAAAAGCTGCAGTACTATGATAACGACATAGATCCTGCAACCGGCAAGCCCTATGGTAATTATGTGCCTTATGTAATTGAAACCTCTATAGGTCTGGACAGGATGTTCTTACTTGTTTTATCTAACGCATACGAAGAAGAAACCATCAGTAAAGAGGATGGTACTACCGACAGCCGCACGGTTTTGCGTATTCCACCCAGGATAGCGCCGGTAAAGCTGGCAATCATGCCACTCACCAAAAAAGACGGGTTGCCTGAAATTGCCAGGGAGATCATGAAGGACTGCCGGGAAGAGTTTTATTGCTTTTATGAAGAAAAAGATGCCATCGGTAAACGTTATCGCAGGATGGATGCCATTGGTACACCGTTCTGTATAACTGTAGATCACCAGACCAAAGAAGACAATACAGTAACCATACGGCACCGCGACACTATGGAACAGGAACGTATACCTGTTGGCAAAGTGAAGGAACTGGTAAAAGAAAGAATCCGGTAATAGCGGCACCGACTTATAGTTATGCTTTTATAATATCCACCGTGTATGAGATGTTATAAAAGCATATTTTTTAGCTATTTAAGCACAAGTTTTCTTCCGTTATTAAACATAATTTCACTATCAGCTACCGGTAAGTAGTGAATTATTAACGATTTGCCTTAAACTAATTTATTTGCCAATGACCCGCATCATCATTATGCTGCAAATACTGCGGAATGTATTGTATTCTTCAACAACAAATTCCTGCTAAGGGACTTACATGGCAATATATTTGCTGTAATGCAAATCATGCCAGCCTGTAATCACCCGGTATCTTATGTCATCATTATTGTTTAGCTATTTAATCATCAAAACTCCAACCAAAATGAAAAGAAAGCTGCTTTTAATGCTATCATTTTGCCTGTGTGTTTGCGTAAGTGCAATCGCTCAGAAACAGGTTTCAGGAAGGGTCACGGACGGCTCCGGTGAGCCACTGGCCGGTGTAACGGTAACGGTTAAAGGTACCGGTGCAAGTACCTCTACCGCCCAAGATGGAACTTTCCAGATCACCGTCGCAGAAAGATCTGTGCTGGTATTCAGTTATGTAGGCTTCAGCACCAGGGAGGTTACGACAGGTAACCAGGCCAATATCAATGTACAGTTATCCGAAGTACAATCGGACATGGATACCCTTTTGGTGATCGGATATGGTACGGCGAGAAAAAAGGATTATACCGGGTCTGTAACCGCTGTCAACTCAAAAATGATTTCTACCCAGGCAAACTCAACCGTTACCCGTGCGCTGGAAGGAGTAGTGCCTGGCATCCAGGTATCTTCAATAGACGGGCAGCCGGGGCTGGATATGGGTATCCGTTTGCGTGGTGCAGGCTCTGCCAGCCAGAACAGCTCCAACGCGTTGATCGTAATTGATGGTGTTCCTACGGAATACCCCAACGCATTGGCATCTATTAACCCCAAGGATATTGCAAGCATCAGCGTGTTGAAAGATGCAGCCTCTACTGCAGTGTATGGATCAAGGGGTGCAAACGGCGTGCTGCTTGTTACAACGAAGAAAGGAACAAAAGGAAGAACCAATATTTCCTTAGACACCCGCATGGGGTATAATTATCTGGGTAACCTGCGTTTTGATTTGATTAGGGATGCGAAAGACATTTATGAACATGCATGGCTGGCAATTTACAATTCGGCGCGGTATGGTGTAAACGGGTCTTCTTCTACGGATGGGCGCTTTACCACCAATGTACAGACTCCGAACATGTCGCACGAAGATGCTGCTAATTTTGCCAGTGCTCACTTATTCGACTATACAGGCAGCAATACAAATTTTGCCCGGAATTTGCTGGGCAACTGGATGTTGTATGATGTTCCGGGAGCGATTTATACTCCTTCTAAAATAGGGTCTGATTCCAGTGCAACTATGTCGGGCGCATTTCTTGTCAATCCTGATGGAAAGCTGAACCCCAATGCCAGGCTGCTCTATGGCGCCGGCTCTTATGAAGATTATTTCTTTGAAAGGATGTTCCGCCAGGAGCATACTTTAACTGCCAGCGGTGGATCTGATAAGGTAGATTATTTTGCCTCTATCGGTATGCTGGAAGATCCTTCTTATATCAGGGGATCCAAATTCAAACGTTATAATGTAAGAAGTAATGTGAATGCCCAACTAACCGACTGGCTGAAGATTGGTGCAAATATGGGATATAGCTTTCGCAATACCCAATCACCCGCCACCCGTTTCGGGCGCAACCCCGGCACTGTTCAGCAAAACGCTTTTCGCTGGGCGAACGGACAGAACCAGTTGATCCCCCTGTTTGCCAGGGATCAGCAGGGTAATATTATAAAGAATCCTGACGGCACAAACCGTGTACATGATAATGTAGGGGTCAGCTATTCGCCTCTTGGTATTACCAGTGGTCCCTTGTACACCACCGATCTCATCAAGTTGCTGGATAATGACATAGACAACAGAGAATCGCATGACCTGAACCTGAAAGGGTATGCCACTATTAACTTTTTGAAAGAGTTAAGTTTTACTGCTAATATATCTTATGACCGTTTTTCCGAGAATCGCCTGCGTTACGGAACCTCTCAAACCGGTGTAGTAAAGGATATAGGCGCCCTGGGACGTACTTATATGAATACAGGTGTATTTAATACCCAACAGTTGCTGAACTGGAATAAGAATTTCGGCGTGCATGCTATAACAGCATTGGCAGGACACGAATATTATGAGTGGAATAGTGACCTGCTGAACTATAACTCAGCCAACCTGCTAGTAGATGATTTCCTCGGGTATGGCAACTTTGTTGCCCGCTATAACTCTTCAGGTGCGCCCTTTTCAGCTCCCGGTGGAAGCATAGATAAAACAGCGATGGAAAGCTATTTCGGCAGGGTAGCCTACAATTACGATGATAAGTATTTCCTGGAAGGTTCCGCCAGAAGAGATGGTTCATCCAAGTTCAGGTATGAAGAAAACCGCTGGGGAACATTCTGGTCCATTGGTGCCGGCTGGCGTTTGTCAGGCGAGAAATTCATGGAAGGTACCAGCAACTGGTTAAACGATCTGAAATTAAGAGCAAGTTATGGTGTGATCGGAAATCAAAGTGGTATCGGGAATTATTCCGGATACCAGATATGGAGCTATGGCGCGGTATACACAACAACTAATAATGGTACAGGAACACCTGCCAGCTTTACTTTATCGCAGGGGGGATTTGTGAATAAATCATTGACATGGGAGAATACCCATACGTTTGATGCGGGCATCGACTTTTCTATCTGGAACAGAAGGATTAACGGCTCTATTGATTACTATGATAAAAATACCGTGAACTCTGTGTTTGCACAGCCCATTGCCAGGTCATTAGGACAAACTTCCCTGGTACTGAACAGCGCAACAGTAAAAAACCGGGGTATTGAAGTGGAGCTGAATATTGATGTGATCCGCAACCAAAATTTCCGCTGGAATATAGGGTTGAATGGAACCCATTACCGGACAATTCTGATGAAAGTACCTGAGAGTGTAAAATCTGCTGCATTAGGCGGTAAGTTTACCGCGGATATAGACGGCTGGGGTATCGCGAATGGTGGCGCAACCAGTGGCGGTCAGATCATGTACCTGCGGGGTGAGGGAATGGATTATTACAACCTGTATTTATACAAATACGCGGGTGTAGATCAAACAACCGGGTTACCATTGTTCCACCACACCGTTACGGAAGCTGATCATACAAATGGCAGATTTACGGGAGATAAGATAGGTGCAATCGTGAGCACAACTAACTATACATTGGCAGATCGTTACTCTATGGGCAGCGCTATTCCAAAATGGATCGGCGGGTTTACTACCAGCCTGCAGTACAAGAACTTTGATTTTATGGCTATCCTGGCTTACCAGATAGGTGGCAAATTTTTAAGTGTGGAATACGCCAACCATCTGTACAGAAGTGGTAACATCGGGAACGCCCTGTCCAAGGAATTGCTCGGTAATACCTGGACACCAGAGAATACCGGCGCTAAATTTCCTATGACATTTTACGGGGATACCTACTACACCGGCGGCTCCACGCATGGGTCATGGCAGTATAGTGATATGGCATTGTTTGACGCTTCTTACCTGAACATCAAAAATATCACTTTGGGGTACAACTTCAGTAGCAGGATCGCTGATAAAATCCGCGCCAAAAACCTTCGTGTGTATGCTTCAGCGGATAATATCGCCATGTTCACCAGCCATTCAGGTATCGACCCGCGCATGTCACTGGTAGGAGGTATGGAAGTGGGTGCAGCGGTATATCTGCCCATGAGTACCATGTCTGTAGGGCTTAATGTAAACTTCTAATTCAGATTAAAGATGAAAAATATTAAAACTTATCTATTGAGTGCAGCCACCCTGATCATGTTGTGTTTTGCAGCATGTTCAAAAAGGTTGGATATAACACCGCCGAATAATATAACCGATCAGCAAATAGCCGATATACTCGCTTCCGGGGATACTTCAAAAATAAGGCTGGTATTCAGAGGTATGGCCAATAATATGCCGTTGTTATTTAATAATGCCGGCGGAACGGGCTCGGGTGTGGCAGATATGTATTATACCAACCAGGGGTTGGATGTAAATCGCAGCCTGGAAGGAAATGATATGATACTGGGCGACCAGGAAGGGCTGAACACCCTGTGGGGAGCTGTAGAATACCAGCTGGGTGATTTCATCTCGCCTGCTTCCGGTAAAAATGTTACTTATTGGAATTATGCGTGGTTTTGTATTACAGCTGCCAATCAGATGTTGGAATATTTCACAGATGAATTGCTGGCTGCTGATCCCCTCTTAAAGGA
>CAKSVK010000191.1 GCA_934502905.1 uncultured Chitinophagaceae bacterium | reverse complement strand
GTATCTTTCTGTTCATTATGCCACATGTAAAGTTTTAAGTGATTTTTGCAGCAATCTTCTTGCTTCGCTTAAATGCCATTTGCTGGTGCCTTCGCTGATCCCCATCTTTATCCCGATCTCTTTATGTGTATAGCCTTCAATAACGTACAGGTTGAATACCGTTTGTGTGGCGGCCGGCAAATTCCTTACATGGCGCAGCAGCTCGTTCGCATTTAGCCGGTGCATTGCATCACTTTCTACATAAGGCTCGGCAGTCTGCTCCAGGTCTATATGCTGCTTGTGCCTTTGATTCTGCCGGATGAAGTCAATGGAGGTATTTACCATAATCGTCCTGATCCAGGTATACAGGCTGGCCTTTTGCGGGTCAAATGACTGTATATTTTTGAATACTTTCAGGAAGCCGTTATGCAATACTTCCAGCGTATCATTTTCATTTTGGGTATAACGTGTACATACGGAGGCCATAGCTACATAGAACTTCTTGTACAGCAGTTCCTGCGCCCTGCGATCGTTATTGATGCAGCCCATGATGATGTCTGTATCTACGGGATCTTTACTCAAATTGCCTCTCGTATTTTATGTTGCCTTTTTCCGTTGTCTTTTATCAATAGTAAGTTAGTTATTTCCCGCCAACACCTTTTGCTTTATAACATTATTTAAACATGGATAAGCTACCTTTTATTATACGAAGCGGGGTTTATGACGGTTGGGTACCCGTGATTTATCATAGGGTTATTTGCCATAATAACATTTATATGATGATCCATAATGATCCGTTATCGATTTTATTAAAATGTCATTGATAATAAGTGGCTTGTGGGACACAAACTACGGCGCGCCACGGTCAGCGTCCCCACCATAGCCGTTATCTTAAGGAACGCGATGGGTAAAATACCTCCAAAGGGCTGCCCATGACATGTGAGGTAAGATGCTAAGAATCAACAACCTGCAAAAAGGTGGAGCGTACCACAAATATTGTAGCACATAGGAAATCGTTAGTATTACCAGCCGCAGCGCGGCGAAATATTGATTTGTTTCCATTACCACAATTCCCCGTCCCGCAAAATGCAGGATTGATTAAGCTTTGACACGACTGTGGCTTCGACTATAGAACCCTGATGTAATATGCTCAATGAAGAGATCAGTCAACTCATCATCGTTTACCTTATATGTCACGGTTCAATGATTGAGGACACTAATAGGATACTCGAAAGGACGGAACTTTCCCGACCGTCAATGACATGCCTGGATGGTGGTTTCTGGCTCGCGGACTGCACCTGGCCCGATCGAAATGGCGAAAGGGATCTTTTTTACTCAAAATCCTCGTATAACAAATGTTTTTTCCGCATTTGCCTGAATGTGCCCAGCGCGGGTTCCCAGCTTTTGCGGATTTCATCCTCCGATACGCCGTTTTTTAACTGTTGCCAGAGCTCGTTATTACCTGCCAGCTTATTGAAAAAGGACTCTTCCATTTTTCCGGATTTGGGCAGGATGAAGAACTTTTGTTTATCCGGGAACAGGCGGTAGGCTTCTGCCAGGTATTTCAACTGGATCCTGTTATCTACTTCTTTTAATACCTCTTCCACAGTGCCATCCAGGTTCCATCCATAACATTTTTGCCCGTATAGTTTGGAATGCTTGGCGCCATCCGTGGGGTTCGGTGTAAATGAATACAGGTTGTCAGGCAGGGCCGGATGCCCAAACACTTTAAACGGCTTGTCCGTACCTCTTCCCTCACTCAATACGGTGCCTTCAAAAAAACAGGTGGAGGGATAAAGATAGATGGTCTGGATGTCCGGCAGGTTGGGAGAAGGTTTTACCGGGAGCACATACCTGGAACGATGGGTATAGTTTTCGTTTTTGATGATAGTGAGTGAAAACTTTTTTTCAGGTTTTGCTGCGTCGTCGATGTTGACTGTTGTGATAGGAGATTTCACCGTCAGCATATTCTCTTTTAATAACATTGCAGCATATTCGCCGATCGTCATTCCATACACGACGGGAACAGGCTGCATGCCTACAAAGGATTTGTATTGCATGTCCAGCACAGGTCCGTCCACATAAAACCCGTTAGGGTTTGGTCTGTCCATGACCATCAGCGGCTTGTTAAATGTTATACAGGCTTCCATTATATCCTGCAGAGAGGATATATAGGTATAAAAACGGACGCCCACATCCTGTATATCAAAGATCACGATATCTACATCCTGCATATCCTCTGCTGAGGGCTTTCTTTTCGGACCGTATAAAGAGACAACAGGTATACCGGTTTCGGCATCAATACTGTTGCCGACTTTTTCGCCGGCATCTGCTTTTCCGCGAAACCCATGTTCCGGCGCGAACACCTTTTTTATTGTTATCCCATTTTCTACCAATACATCTGCAAGGTGTTTGTCTTTTACCATGGAGGTATGGTTGGCAAAGAGCGCTGCCCGTTGTCCTTTCAACAATGGAAGATATACATTTATCCGGGCACTGCCGGGCATGATCTCAGTAAAAGACGTGTCTGCGCGGTCTGTAGCGGCTATCGCTTCACCGGCTGTTTTGTGATCGTTGCACTTGTTTTTTACAGATAGTATTGTCAAAAGAAAGAGAAAAACAGGTTTAAATAGCAAAGGCATGTGCGGTATTGTTATATTAAAACAAATATCATCAAAGATTTTATAATAAGCAGGAGAAAAGCCATATCTTTCCCCTCATTTTTTCATTATAAATATATAATATGCAACAGGCAAAAAAGGGAGATAAGGTTCGTGTTCATTATACGGGTCGGTTAACAGACGGCAGCCAGTTCGATTCCTCGGTTGGACGTGAACCGCTGGAGTTTACGGTAGGTGCAGGACAAATGATCAAAGGTTTTGATACCGGGGTAGAGGGGATGGCCGTAGGTGAAAAAAAGAGCATCAATATAACGCCCGAAGACGGCTATGGCCTGAGAAATGAAGATGCTGTGATCGAGTTCCCGAGGGAACATGTTCCGGCAGATATGAAGCTGGAACCCGGTATGCAGCTTACCCTCCAGAACCAACAGGGATACCCCGTAAATGTAGTAGTAACAGAAGTAAAGGAAGATGTGGTAATACTGGATGCCAATCATTCACTGGCGGGCAAGGAACTGATATTTGATGTAGAGCTGGTGGGTATAGACTGATCTCATCCGTGATATATACGATATGATCGCGAGATTCAGGTATTGGGGCCGTACAGGCAGCTTAAGACCTGGATCTCATTTTCTGTCAGCACCTGGTGTTTCAGGCGTTTCCAGTTACTGATATGTTCGATCGCTTTTTCGAAGATATACCGTTCTGTGTATCCCCATGTAAAGTCCTGTAATGATTTGGGGGTCAGGCCTGCTCCGAAAATGTTGGAAGCAACACCTGCCATGGTGGCGGTATTAAAAGAGGTGTTGATGGCGCAGCGGGTATAGTCACCCATGAGTAACCCGCATTTAAGTCCTGCATTGATCATTTCCCCGCCAATATTGATCCTGATATCGGCGGCGTCATTTTTTACATTCGAATTGCTGGTGCCGGCGCCCAGGTTGCACCATTCGCCAATGACGGAGTCGCCAAGATAACCGTCATGCGCTTTATTGCTGTAATCCATAATGACGCTGTTCTTTATTTCCCCACCTGCAGTGCAGCTATCGCCAATACTGGCGCTATAAATCTTTGTCCCGGCTTTGATGACCGAGTGACTGCCGATTGCACATGGACCATAAATTACCGTTCCTTCCAATATGGTGGTGTTGTGCCCGATAATAACAGGACCTGCGGTGGTGTTCAGCATACAATGTTCCATCCTTACATTTTTCCCCTGAAAAACATCCTGTCCGCCGGTGATTCTATTGGATGGAGTTGGGGGAAAATAATTTGCAGGTTTGGATATCTCAAAATCGGATGCGATCAACGCCGCATTGTATTGAAAAATATGCCAGGGATATGATATTTGTTTAACAGCTTCTTTGTAATCTGTATATGTTAGAAAACTTTCTTTGGTAACCGGGAATTGTGGCGTAAAAGAAGAGGACCGTCCTGCCATCAGCCTGCCGTCTTGCAGCAATGCCTCGTCCTTCTCCAGTTGCAATAAGGCTTTCACCAGTGTTGGATCCGGTAGAATGGAAGCATCCACCAGTAATACTTCGTCTCCGGGGGAAGGTAGTGGCCATGCCGGCTGCAGGTAAGCAGCTGTTAATGCAAATGCCGGTAGTCCCGTATGCAGTTCCCACCTCCTGAGGTTGGTGTACATCCCCGAAAACAAAGCCGATACAGGCCTGGTTTTAGTAAAAGGGTGAAGCCAGTCGCGTTGCAGGTTGTCAAACAGGACGATTTTCATTTGCGCGTATTTACCGGCTATGATTCAGCAGATATCTTATCGTAGCTGGCAATAACGCCTTTGATCAGGGAAGAGCTGAATCCCTGGTGCTCCATCTCGTTGAGACCCGCGATGGTACAGCCTTTAGGGGTGGTTACCTTATCAATTTCCTGTTCCGGATGTGTATGCTTTTGCAGCAGCAGCTCTACTGCTCCTTTTACCGTTTGTGCAGCGATCAGGTTGGCGGTACTGGCATCAAATCCTATTTCTATGCCTCCCTGTATATTGGCTCTTACATACCGCAATGCATAGGCGGTGCCGCAGGCAGCCAGTACGGTAGCGGCATTCATCAGCTTTTCTTCTATTACTACCACCTTACCGAGATGGTTGAAGAGCTCCTGCACATATTCCAGTTGCTGAGAGCTTACATCCCTGGCGCTGATGCAGGTCATGCTTTCCTGTATGGCAATGGCAGTATTGGGCATAGCCCTTACCGTTGATATTTTTTTATTCAGCGCTTCATGTATATCTGAGATAGAGACACCTGTTACAACGGACACCAGCACATGCCGGTTCTCATCAAACAGCAGTTGCAGGCTGCTCAGTACATCGCTCACCTGGAAAGGTTTGATCGCCAGGATCACCAGATCGGCAAATTTTACTGCTTCCGCGTTGTCGTTACTTACCAAAATCCCTTTCTCTTCCAGCTTTGCCAGCGTTTTTATATTCCGTTTGGTAATGAGTATCTGGCCGGGGTGCACAAACCCGCTCTGTATAAGCCCCTCTGCTATGGCCGATCCGAGATTTCCACCACCGATGATGGCTATTTTTTTGTTCATTCGTATCTGTTTTGATGCACTTTGTGCAATTTTGCTTTAATAATATTTTCCGGTGAGCAGGTAGTTTTTTACATAATCTGTTACACCGTCTTCCAGGCTGTAAAACGGTTCTGTATAACCGCTGTTTCTCAGCCTGGTCATATCCGCCTCCGTAAAGTACTGATATTTTTCCCGGATATCTTCCGGCATATCAATAAACCGGATATCAACGGGCTTGCCGGCGCCATGAAAAGTAGCCGTAGCCAGGTCGTAAAAAGTACGGGCTTTACCGGTTCCCAGGTTATAAATAGCAGCAGAAGGTTTATTTTCCATCAGCCAGTAACACACTTTTACTATATCTTTCACGTAAATAAAATCCCTCAGCTGTTCTCCATCCTGGTATGCTGGTTTGTGTGATTTAAACAGGTTGACGAAGCCGTTTTTCTGTATCTGGTTAAATGAATGAAATATCACACTGGCCATGCGCCCCTTATGGTATTCATTGGGACCGTATACATTGAAGAACTTCAATCCTGCCCAGAAGGGAGGGGTACTATGCTGGCGCAATGCCCATTTATCAAACTCATTTTTGGAAATGCCATACGGGTTCAGGGGTTGCAGCTTTTCCACCAGGGCATGATCATCGGAATAACCCAATTCGCCGCTTCCGTAAGTAGCGGCAGAAGAGGCATATACCAGGGGAATATTGTGCACGATACAGCAATTCCAGATATCCTGTGAATATTCATAGTTCAACCGTTCATGAACGGCATAATCAAATTCTGTGGTATCTGTGCGTGCACCCAGGTGAAAAATAAAGTCGATGCCCGGTTTGGTATCTTCCAGCCAGTCGAAGAATGTATCCCGGTCCACCTGTTCCATAAACTTTTTGCCTTCGAGATTATGCACCTTGTCCGTTCTGCCAAACTCATCTACCAATACCAGGTTCTCGTACCCTTGTTGGTTCAGGTATTCCACCATGCAACTGCCGATAAAACCCGCAGCGCCTGTTATTACTATCTTACTTTTTTTGTCCATATATGAGAATAGGATGCAAAGTTAACAGTTGATATATTCCGAAGAAAGGAATATGTTTAATTCTTTGAGCT
>CAKSVK010000190.1 GCA_934502905.1 uncultured Chitinophagaceae bacterium | reverse complement strand
TCAATACCCCGCTCAAACGAATAAGTATTTGGCCAGTTGTATCAGGGTACCCAATTAATGGGGTAAATAATCAATTACAAAGGACATGATCTCCTTATAGAGAAATCCCTCTTTTCAAGGAGGTGAAACCGTCCTGGTTAATACCTGCTGTCCGGAGTTTCCAAACTCCGGCTGTCCTATATTCCAGCCGTCTCCGACGGCGATCTCAACAGCTTTCGTGCAGATGCACAACCAGGTACCCTCCATTGCTGCGATACGTGTCTCCACGTATTGTTTATATGGATGGAAAAAGAATTGTAAAGTGTAGCAGCCCTTTTCACGCGAAGCGGCCATGAAGCGCAGGGAACGCAAATCTCCTTTCAGGAACGTTTCTTTCTTTGCGGGCCTTTGTGCTGCCCTTTACATGCTGTTGAAACCCGGTCATAGTCTGTCTTTCTTTATTCAGGAATGCGATAGCTACAACGAAACTCCTCTTTTCCAGGGGATGAAATCATCCTGGTTAAGCTGTACAGCTTTCGGGATCACTTCCCCACTGGCTGCCTTAATGCAATATTCCAGTATCTCTTCACCCATCTGCTCAATGGTTTTCTCCCCTTCAATAATGCCACCGGTATCGATATCGATGATATCACCCATACGTCTGGCCAGCGATGAATTGGTAGCAACCTTGATAGTGGGGCATACCGGGTTTCCGGTGGGCGTACCTAATCCGGTAGTGAAAAGGATCAGTGTAGTACCGGAAGCTGTTTTTCCCGTGGTGGCTTCTACATCATTCCCGGGCGTACAAACCAGGCTTAGCCCGGTTTTTTTTGCTCTTTCGGTATAGTCCAGCACATCTACCACAGGGGAAGTGCCGCCTTTTTTGGCCGCGCCCGTAGATTTGATGGCATCTGTTATGAGACCGTCCTTGATATTACCGGGAGAAGGATTGGCGTGAAAACCGGATCCTACCTTATGTGCCAGCTCATCATAGCTGCGCATCAGGGTAATGAATTTTGTGGCGGTAGCCTCATCTACAGAGCGGTCTATCAATTCCTGCTCGGCACCACATAACTCGGGAAACTCCGCCAGCAATACTTTTGCCCCTAATCCTACCAGCAGATCAGCACAATATCCTACGGCCGGATTAGCCGAGATACCGCTGAACCCGTCGCTGCCGCCACATTTTACCCCTACCACCATTTCCGACAGGGGAGCTGGTTTTCTTTCCAGCTTATTCAGCTCCGTAAGACCTTCAAATGTTTTGCGGATGGCTTCCGCCACCAGTTGCTCTTCACTTTGCGATTGCTGCTGTTCAAATACCAGCAACGGCTTGTCAAAAGCGGGGTTTCTTTCTTTCAGGTATTTCAGGTAGTCCTGCACCTGCAGGTTCTGGCAACCCAGGCTCAGCACGGTAATACCACCTACATTAGGGTGATCGGAATAAGCGGCCAGCAGTTCACCCAGGGTTTTGGCATCCTGGCGGGTGCCACCGCATCCCATCTGGTGGTTCAGGAATTTGATACCATCAATATTTTTAAACACTCTTCTTTGCTTAGGATCCGGCTGCAGCGCACTGATGTCTACCATATCCAGGTTCTGTCCTTCTTTATACGCATCTACCAGGTAACGGGTGTACGACTTGTACTTATCCGATACCGCATATCCCAGCTCGTTATGAAGTGCCTCCCGGATCACGTCCAGGTTGCGGTTCTCACAAAAAACAGTGGGTAAAAACAACCAGTAATTGGCAGTGCCCACCCGCCCGTCGCTCCTGTGATAACCATTAAAAGTACGCCCGGCAAATTTTGACACATCCGGTGCCTGCCATTCGTATTTTACCCCACGGTAGGCATAAGGCTCTGCCGCATGTTTGGTATTGTCCGTGGTCATGCGGTTACCCTTTTGTACATCAAACTGAACTTTACCTACCAGTACCCCGTACATATATACAGGGTCACCGGCTTTCAGGTCCGTTATGAAAAATTTGTGCTTGGCATCTACGTCGTCCAGCAATGTGTATTCATTACCGTCATGTGCGATCAGCTCCCCTTTTTTGAGGTTGGTCAGGGCAACCAAAACATTATCTTTCTGATGGATCTTTAATACCCGCGCTTTCATCTTATATGTTGTTCTTTAGTAAGAAGTGGATGTTGAATAAGCTAAATTACTAAAAGCAGAGATGATTAAGAGATTCCGATACTGCTCTATATGTGTAACAGGTAAACGGAATTTTACCGGGTATTCCGCCCATTAAAATATATTTGTTGTAATATATTGGTTTTTAGATGAATGGAGAGATTTATTAAAATTTATCCTTGTGTGTACCCGATCGGATCAAGGTGGTGGTCATAATGTTTTGTTTTTAATAAAATTCAGGTATTTCCCCGTCGTACCCCAAATAAAAAAATCAGTCTGTTATGACTGATTTTCGTGTATGGTAAGTTACCCTTTCGTGACCCCGTCAGGATTCAAACCTGAAACCTTTTGATCCGTAGGCGATTCAATAGGCTAATGGTTTTAAATCCATTCTTACTGATCTTAACTTAACTATTTAATTTTCAATAATTTATAGGATTTTCATTATTTTGGGTTTTCCGGCTTTTAAGCCGTTTAACCCTGGTTTGTTTGCAAATTGTTTGCAAATTTTCAGCAGGAAAGATTAGTGAAAATGAAAAACTTATAGGTTATGGCAGTCACAATTGCGATCTTTTTTGACACAAGAAGAATCAAAAAGAAAACAAACACCTACCCAATTAAACTAAGGGTTACGCATGAAAGAAGTACCAGGTATTACCCCACTGTTTTTAGTTTATCAAAGGAAGACTACGACAAACTCTCCGCTCCCAGATTAAGTATCGATTTGCAGGTCATGAAAGCCAAATTACAGGAAATTGAAAGAACTGCAGGTAATACCATTCAGGAATTCGATCCATTTAGCTTTTCAGAGTTTGAAAGGGATTATATTGTTAACAACACTTCTTTTGAGCAAAAAAAGTTTGTGGAGAAATGCCCGATCCCGGAAATCAGTAAGTTTGATTACACACCGTTTTATAAAAAATTCCCTATTCTTACCGATGAAGCCCCTGAACCCGTTACCATTGGGAGTGTTTATCTTTCCTTCATAAAAAGTTTGCTGCAGGAAGGACGCATCGGTACTGCATCCAACTACCATAGCAGTTATGTTTCCCTTAAAAAATTCAACGGAAACGTAAGATTTGCTGATGTTACTGTCAGTTATCTAAAACAATATGAGCAGGTTCAAAAGAATAAGGAACTATCCCGATCTACAATAGGTATTTACTTGCGAGCCTTGCGGGCAATATTTAATGAAGCTGCTGCAAACGGAATAATCAGGAAAGAAAAGTGTTATCCATTCGGAAAACGGAAATACAGGATCCCCACTTCCAGAAATGTCAAAAAAGCACTGGAATTATCCGAAGTTGAAAAGATATACTATTACAAGTGTGACCCGCAGCAGCCCAGTGAACAGAAAGGAAAAGATTTCTGGTTATTCTGTTATTTCGCCAATGGCATAAATATAAAAGACCTTGCCTTTCTTAAGTACAAGAATATTCAGGGTGAACAACTGATCTTCGAAAGAGCTAAAACAGAAAACACGATGCGGTCTGATCCCAAGCCTATCATAGTTTATATTACAGAAGATATGTGGGAGATAATTGACCGCAGGGGTAACAAGGATAAAAATCCCAATAACTACATCTTTCCTATTCTGGAGCCGGGACTATCTCCCCTTCGTCAATATGAACTTGTGCAATTATTTGTAAGTTTCGTTAATGAATGGATGCGCAGGATTGCTGCAAAACTGGGAATTTCAAAGAAAACAACCACTTATGTTGCCCGCCATACTTTCTCGACTGTTTTGAAGCGTGCCGGAGCAAGTACGGAATATATCCAGGAAGCATTGGGGCACACCGATCTAAAAACCACGGAAAATTACCTGGATAGCTTTGGAAGTGAGTTAAAAAAGGAACTTGCCGGCAGACTGACCGCATTTAAGAAGCAAGGAATAGAGGATGAGACGCATAGTCAGTCACTTGATATAGCGATCGGTTCCGGATCAACGATGGAGCCGGCTTAGCGGTAGTTTATTTACCAGGAGCTATAAAAATAGCCTATGAACAACCGCCATTTATGTGTAACTTTATGGATAATGAAGAATCCGAATAGTATATCAAGTGTTCAAAAGGACGGGAAGCAAACTGATGCTGCTTTAAAGCCAAATCTTCCAAAGCATTTGTTTTGGGATCAGCGTTATGATGAAATAGATTGGGTGGGTGGTTATCGCAATATTATTGCAAGGGTGATTGAACGGGGAAATGCAGACGATTGGCAGGAAATGCTGGATTTCTACGGACAGGCTAATATTGTAAATGCCCTTCTGCATGAAATAAAATACCTGCCGGATTTTGCCATAGAGGATGCCTGTAATTATTTCAATCTAAGGAAGGAGGATTTGTTATGCTACACCAGGAAACAGTCGAGAAGGGAACACTGGATCTGATCAGGCGTTTTATGCAGGATCCAGCGTTTAACTCCTTTTATTTGGTAGGAGGTACCGCACTGGCATTAAGAATAGGGCATCGAAAATCCATAGATATTGATCTTTTTACCGACAAGGCTTTTCAGTCTACTGAGATAGAAGCACATTTAAAAGCCTCTTATTCCGTTGAAAATATCCGTGCGATCAGTAATGGTGTTTTCAGCGTCATAGACGGAGTTAAAGTTGATATTATTGCACATCAATATCCTTTGCTAAGCAAAATAGAAGAAACCGAAGGCATCAGGATGTTATCATTGCTGGATATCAGTGCCATGAAGTTAAATGCCATACACGGGAACGGAACAAGATTGAAAGACTTTATTGACATATATGCTATGCTGGAATATATGCCATTGGAAGACATGCTAAAGGCTTGTGAGAACAAATACCCGGATATTAACGTGCCTTTGGCGAGAAATGCGCTATTATATCATGATGATATTGACTATGAGGTAAAGATAGATTTTATAGGAAAGCCCATGGAATGGCAACTTGTATCGGAAAGGTTACAACAGGCTGCCGCCAATCCAAAGCTGACTTTTAAACCGAAGCAATCATTGAAACAGTCCCGGAATATCCGCCAGGATAGAAAGAAGGGCCCGAGGTTGTAATGCTGTAAACAACTGAAAAAGAACGCCTCTTAACGCCGGAGGATACCCAATACAAGCCTTACCCATCCCATTTTTCCATAATTACTTAAATTTAAGAGGGATTTAATGACTCAACTATGAAATAAATACAGATGGGGAAGTTTAGTAAATGGAGAAGTAATATGGTGCTGCGCAATATGGCTGCTGATCTTTTCGGGCGATCTGCTTACTCCCGGACACCGGGCAATTTTGTGCCGTATTTCCGGTATAAAATAAGCGATTACCAACCGGATCACTATCTGTATTTCCCAAAAGAGCCGTACAGGGCACGGTATTACAACGAGTTTTTTAACAAGCTATTTGAGTACCAGGGGTATGATATTATCCATTTCCTGGAATTTCATTTTTCCGCCTACCCTGATCAGCACGATTTTTTACGGTTCCTCCATTACGAACTGAACGACCGGCTGCACACGAAAATAGCAGACTCTAGGCGCAAGAAGCTGCAGTCGACTTTTGAATGGGTTCAGGAAAAGCAGCAGGCGTGGAAGGAATCTCAAAAAGGCATGATCAAACAGGAGATGGAGCAGGAGGTACGGGAAATATTCGCAGGTCAGCCGGCGCTTAATCCTGCCGAAGTGGAACAATTTATGCAAAAGCTTTCCGTACAGTTAGGTGACTATATAGACAGGTTCATGACAGAAACGGAAGAGCGGCTTTCTTCTATTACAGAGCGCCTGCCTGCCGGACGAATCGAGCTCAATAACCGTAACCATGAAGAAAAAATCATTCAACTTCTGATTTTGTGGCAGCAAGTGCAGGCTCCGCCCGAACTGGCCAGGGCAGAACAACTGTTCAAAAAATTCACGGCTATGGATATTGCCACCATTTTACACCTGCACTTTGACGCTTTCCGTGACAACAAAATCCCGACACTTCAAAAGAAAGTGGGAGAGCAAAACGAGCGCTTAAGGATGAGCCATCCTCCGGTTAAAAAGCTCGTGGAAGCCCTGCAGTCATTTTTCTACGGCAAATAAAGCTGCTTTATCATCACCTGTTTGCTTTATTTTACTCATCGTAACTCCCTCACATCCAGTTTATAAAAATACACGACCTATC
>CAKSVK010000189.1 GCA_934502905.1 uncultured Chitinophagaceae bacterium | reverse complement strand
TGAGTAGGCGGAATGTGAGATTGCAGGACCGCTAGACCATAAGCACGTAAGAGGGCAAGTCTCATGAAAGGAAGCCTTTTTATCCTATAATCCTGCCGTATTGCTGTTGTACCATTTTGCAATCTTACTCCACCTCTCCCTTACCTTTGTTTATATGAAAGTATTTTCTGCAAAGCAGATCAGGGAATGGGATGAATATACCATAAGGCATGAGCCTGTTGCTCCTATTGACCTGATGGAACGGGCGGCACAGGCTTGCAGTCAATGGATAGACAGCCATCTGCCGGCAGCGGCCCCGCTCAAAATTTTCTGTGGTCCCGGCAATAATGGAGGCGACGGGTTGGCAATTGCCAGGTTGCAGAAAGCAGCCGGCAGAAAAGCAGCGGTGTTTATTCTTCTCAGTGAGCAGTACTCAGGCGATTTTTCTATCAATTTTGAACGTTTAAAAGCTGCCGGTATCCAATATGATTTTATTGACAGTATTGACAACCTCCCTGTTATTGAGAAAAACAGCTTTGTAGTGGACGCGCTTTACGGTTATGGGTTAAACCGTCCGCTGAGCGGGTTGCCTGCAGCACTCGTGGATCATATCAACCAAAGCAGGGCAACGATCCTGTCGATCGACATAGCCAGCGGCCTGTTTGCAGATAAAAGCTCTGTGGGGAATACCATCATCCGTCCGGCATATACATTAAGCTTTCAGGCATTCAAGCTGGCATTCCTGTTACCTGAGAACGAATCTTATACGGGCAAAGTATCCATCATGGATATTCAACTGCACCCCGAATGGTACCACAGTACGGAAGCCATCTACGAAATAATCACGGATAATATGGCTTCCTCTCTATATAAGCCACGAAAAGCATTTTCCCATAAAGGTAACTTCGGCAACCTGCTGCTGATTGCCGGCAGTTATGGTATGATGGGCGCTGCGGTATTATCCGCCAAAGCCTGTCTGCGGGCTGGTGCAGGCAAGCTTACCTGTTATATTCCCTCCTGCGGGTATAGCATATTACAGTCTGCCGTACCCGAAGCTATGTGTATTACCGACAGCGGCGAGAAACATTTTGAGCATCCGGATTTTCCCGGTCACTTTGATGCGCTGGCTGCCGGTCCGGGGATCGGGCAATACAATAATAACCGGTTGATGCTGGAATATATTTTCAACCACCACCCCGGCCCACTTATCCTGGATGCAGACGCCCTGAACCTGCTGGCTATCCATCAATATCTTTACCATGAAATTCCAGCCGGCACTATCCTTACCCCGCATCCCAAAGAGTTTGAAAGGTTGTTTGGAAGCTCCGGCAACCATTTTGACCGTTTAGAGCTTGCCATCCAAAAAGCGCAGGAGCTCGGGGTATTCATCATCCTGTAAGGAAAAGATACTTTCATTGCCGCCCCTTCCGGCAAGGGCTTTTTCAACACCACCGGCAACCCCGGCATGGCCACTGCCGGCAGCGGCGATGTGCTGACAGGCATCCTGCTGGGGTTATCAGGTCAATATCAGCCGGAACAAGCGGCAATACTAGGCACCTATCTCCATGGCCTGTCCGGCGACATAGCCGCAAAAGAGAAAAGCCAGGAAGCCATGATTGCCGGGGATATCATTTCCTCCCTGCCGGAAGCCTTCAAAGCGATAGCGCAAATGCGGGAAGGGCTGTAACAGCATCCCCAAAAATGAAGTTGCCCGGTGCAGTATCCGTACCTGGCGTGGCTCTCCATGATAATATGCAAAAGCCCAGACTGATCTCTCTCGACGCGCTTCGCGGTTTTACGATCGCCGCCATGATCATGGTCAATTTTCCGGGAGCAGAAGAGCATGTATATTTCACGCTGCAGCACTCCAAATGGAACGGACTTTCTTTTACAGATACCATTGCACCCATATTTTTGTTTGTGATCGGCGTATCCATTGTATTTGCCTACAGGCGCCGCCTGGCAGACGGAACATCCAAAAAGTCGCTTTACAGGAAGATAATTTTCCGTTCGTTGAAAATATTTGCTGTCGGGATGTTCCTGAATATGATGCCCGACTTTGATTTGAACAATATCCGGTGGACGGGCACCCTCCACAGAATAGCATTGGTTTTTATGTTTTGCGCTTTCATCTTCCTGCACACCACCTGGAAACAACAGGTATGGATAACCGCAGTATTATTGACCGGCTACTGGCTCCTGCTTACACAGGTACCTACCCCCGGTTATGACCAGGCCATGCTGGAGCCGGGCATCAATATCGTAGCATGGTTTGATTCAAAATTCCTGCCGGGCAAAATGTGGCAGGAGACCTGGGACCCGGAAAGCATTCTCAGCACGATTCCTTCAGTTGCTACCGGCATCACAGGAATGCTGACAGGCAGGCTGCTGATCAGTGAGCTGCCAGCGGCTGAAAAAGTAAACCAATTAATGACCGCCGGACTTTTTTCAAGCATACTTGGTTATTTCTGGGGGCTGACGTTTCCTGTAAATGAAAATTTATGGACCAGCTCTTTTGTACTGGTAACCTCCGGCTTAGCCGCCATGCTGCTGGGCGCTCTTTATTTCCTGGCAGATATCAAAGGGTATAGAACATGGGCAAAACCCGGGATCATTTTCGGAGCGAATGCTATTGCGGCCTATGTTTTAGCAGATATCCTGGCTTTATTGTTTTACAGGGCAAAGTTTGGAGGTGAGCAACTGAATGAAAAAACGGTGAACGGATTGATCCATACAGGACTATCGCCGGAACTGGCCAGCCTGTTATATGCACTGTTTTTTGTTGCAGTAAACTTTGTGCCGGTATATTTCCTTTACAGGAAAAAAGTTTTTATAAAATTATAAGCGGATTAAATATGCATGAGAAAACATATTTAATCAAAAAAATAACTTATTTTTCAACAGGAAATTTTTTATCCTTCTAAAAGCCAGTTTTGAGTGCACCATCACCTATCCGTGAACAAACTGGTTGTATTGATTTTTTCAGTCCGACTTTCCAAAACATATTCAACTCAAAATGTTGACTAGCCATGTGCAATTTTGAAGTAATAAAGGCAGGAGACCCCAAATGGGATAATATCATCCGTTCAGCTTCTGTCTATGATTTTTATCATACCTCTTTTTATCACAAAATAGAAACCGGCTATCCTTCCATTCTCCTGCATGCATACAACGATAATGAGTTTATTGCACTCCCATTGGTTGTAAGACCCATTGAAAATACAAACTGGTTCGATTGTACCTCTGTATATGGCTATTGTGGTCCTGTATCCAACCGGGCGAATATGGAAATATCAAATGAGCTGCGGCTTTTCTTCAAAGACCGTTGTAAAAGGTACTTTAAAGAAAAAGGTGTCATATCAATATTTTCAAGGTTACATCCCATTATCAAACAGAAAAATATTTTTCAGGATTTTGGTGAGGTGCTGGATCTGAATAAAACAGTAACCATCAACCTGTCGTTGCCTCCGGATGAGCAAAAACGGCAATACCGGAAATCCAACAAATCAGAGATCAACCAATGCAGGAGCAAAGGGTTTTATATAGTAGAGGGAAGCTCTGAAGCGGAAATCGGAACATTCATTGACATTTATTACCACACGATGCAGAGAACAGGCGCATCTCAACAGTATTTTTTTACAAAAGAATATTTCCGGGCTTTTTTAAGCAATACCGCCTTTGGAAAAAAATTGCTGCTTGCAAAACTGGAAGATAAAATAGTGGCCGGTGCTATATTTACATACACCGGTACCATCATGCAGTATCATCTTGCAGCAACCCTGGCTGAGTACATGAAGGCAGCTCCCATGAAATTCATTATCGATGAGGCAAGGATGCTGGGTAACCGTATGGGATTGAAATTCCTTCACCTTGGCGGCGGTGTAGGCGGCCGTGATGACGACTCCCTGTTCTCATTCAAATCAGGGTTCTCAGAACATTGCGTTCAGTTTTCCGTATGGCGGTATATTGCAGACCAGCAAAAGTATAAATCGTTGGTTCACACCAAGGGAGTCGGTCATAAGAACAGTAATTTTTTTCCATTATACAGAATGCTGCCGTTGGCTTTTCTCAACTACGATATGGTCCCTTCTTTGAGTCCTTTATTTTGAAGACTGTCTGGCGCAGGCCTGATAGAAGCCCGGGGTAATGCCTTCCATCTTTTTAAACAACCGGACAAAATAGTTCACATCGCTGAACCCACACTGCATGGCAATACTTCCCACAGAGTCATTGCTGTTGCTCAACAATTGTTTGGCCTGCTTCACACGCTCGCGGTTGATATACTCCAGCGGTGTAATGCCAAACTGCTCCTTAAACCACCTGAAAAAAGTATTCCGGCCCAGATAAGCCTTGCTGCTGAGCGTATCCACGTTTATTTTTTCCGTAAGATGCTGCTGAATATAGTCCAGCACAAAATGTTGTCGTGTGGCATTCGATTTCTCCAGCCGGTCCAGGCTCAGTTCCTGCAGGTGCTGGCTCTGGATCAGTCGTATCAGCAGTTCCTTCAGATTAAGATCTGCATAAATATCTTTGGCAACATCCTGGCTGCTGCAAATACGGATCATTTTGTTGATCAGGTCGCTGATGTCCGTATCGTTGGCAAAATGATACTGGCTGAAACGGATTGCCCATTCATGCTCCTCCTCCGGGTGGCTGTTATAATAACCGTTCAGGTACTGCAGTGTATCGTCAAGATAGGAAGCATCTATTGCAAGCGCTGTACACTGGGTAGGGTTGTCCTGTTGCGCCTCCGGAAAATCTATGGTCATTGTTTCGTTCGCGGGAACGATTACCGTCTCTCCCGGTATATACTCAAAGGGTGCTTTATTTTCCAGGTACATCACTTTTTTGCCCCTCACCATACTGGTAATAACAAGATCGTTGAAGGTGAGCGGCACCTGAAAAGCCTGCTGGTAGCTCTCAAACACATTTAATTCGCAGTTCCTGAGATTAAAGACGCGCCTGTTCTCTATCAGCGTCTGCAGGCATCTGGGATGTGTCAGATCAATCTTGTTCAGCAAATTCTTTTGTGCCACACCAACAATTTCTTACAATATAAAAAAAATATCATCAACCTGCAATTTCACCTCCTCCCCTTATACAAAACCTGCCGTATGTACAGGCAAAATTATCTTCAGAAATAAAAAGGAAATGGATGATGGCATGGTTGCTGATTTGAGAGAGAAACAAATCAGCAATCTCAAAATCAAAAATCAGAAATAAAAGAATGGCTGACTGAGGGATATACCTGCAACCCGAAGCCTCTGCTGCCCCGGCTGACCTTGCTCTCTATACTCTAACTAATCCAGCTTCAATACCGCCAGGAAAGCCTCCTGCGGCACTTCTACGCTACCGATCTGGCGCATACGCTTTTTACCTTCCTTTTGCTTTTCCAGCAGCTTACGTTTACGGCTGATATCACCACCATAACATTTAGCGGTCACATCTTTGCGCATGGCTGAAATATTCTCGCGGGCAATGATCTTGGCCCCGATAGCTGCCTGTATCGCGATCTGGAATTGCTGACGGGGTAACAGTTCCTTTAATTTTTCACAAAGCTTTCTGCCAAAATCTTCTGCGCGGCTGCGGTGGATCAATGCGCTCAGGGCATCTACCTTCTCACTGTTCAGCAATATATCCATCCTCACAATATCGGCTGTTCTGTAACCAATAGGATGATAATCAAACGAAGCATACCCCCGGGTCTGGCTTTTCAGCTTATCATAAAAGTCGAATACAATTTCTGTCAACGGCATTTCGAAGATCAGCTCCACCCGGGTGATTGTCAGGTAGCTCTGGCTGATCAGCATACCCCGCTTGCCCAGGCAAAGGGTCATGATATTGCCTATATAGTCGGGTTTGGTGATGATCTGCGCTTTGATGAACGGCTCCTCGATATGATCGATCTTTACCACTTCCGGCATCTCGGCCGGATTATTCACGATCACTTTTTCCTCTTTGGTCGTATAAGCGATAAAGCTAACGTTGGGAACGGTGGTGATCACGGTTTGGTTGAATTCCCTTTCTAGCCGCTCCTGTATGATCTCCATGTGCAGCAGGCCCAGGAACCCGCAGCGGAAACCGAAGCCCAGCGCCGCGCTGCTCTCGGGGGTCCACGTAAGGCTGGCGTCGTTCAGCTTCAGCTTTTCCATGGCCTCGCGCAGCTCCTCGTATTCCGCGGTGTCCACCGGGAAAATGCCGGCCCACACCATGGGCTTCACATCCTCGAAGCCGTGGATGGCCTCGGCGCAAGGACGCTCCGCATGCGTGATCGTA
>CAKSVK010000188.1 GCA_934502905.1 uncultured Chitinophagaceae bacterium | reverse complement strand
CAATATACCTTTTGGTAATGGGCTCATAACTGTCTATCCTCCTGTCTCTCAGGAACGGCCAATGTGTACGGTAGCTATCCGTTTTTGCTGTATCGATCTCTATCACATGTATCTCTTCTTTGTCGTGAGGGGCCTGGTACAACACCGTACCGAAAGGATTGGCAACGAAGGAACCACCCCAGAACTTCATCGCACCATCTTGCTCAAAGCCGGTCCTGTTCACGCTTACCACATGTACTCCATTGGCAACAGCATGGCTGCGCTGCATGGTTTGCCATGCATTATATTGCTCTGTATTGGTAGCCTCGTCCTGGGAAGTTGCCCAGCCGATGGCAGTAGGATAAAACAGGATTTCGGCTCCCATAAGGGCCGTGATACGGGCTGCTTCGGGGTACCACTGATCCCAGCATATCAATACGCCGATGGTGGCAAATTTTGTCTTAAACACCTTGTAACCCAGGTCCCCGGGCGTAAAATAAAACTTTTCGTAATAAGCCGGATCGTCCGGGATGTGCATTTTTCGGTATTTGCCGAGATAAGCGCCATCTGCATCCAGCACGGCTGTAGTATTATGGTACAAGCCTTCTGCCCTTTTTTCGAACAGGGAAGCTATAATAACAACACCTGCTTCCTTAGCCACTTTTGCAAGCGCTTCTGTTGACGGCCCGGGAATAGATTCTGCCAGCCTGAAATGTTCGTAATCTTCCACATCACAGAAATAGAGAGAGGTAAACAATTCCTGCAGACAAACGATCCGGGCACCTTTTGCCGCGGCCTCTTTCACTTTTTCTATCGCCTTTTGAAGATTTTCCTCTTTATTGGCGCTGCAGGTCATCTGCACCAGTCCTACGTTTACTTTTGCCATGTTCCTCTTTAAATTTTGGAGTGCAAAAATAACGCTTAATTTCAACTTTGGTGTTAAATATGCGCTGCCGCAGGAATGACCCAACCCTTATCCGGGTCCGGATAAATAAAATATGTAGATATTAAAAGATTTCACTTTTCTCAACCTCTCCGCGGCTCAACGGTTCCCGGTTACTGGTATAGGAACATCTCCACCCTGCGGTTCTCCGAGCGGCCTTCCTCCGTTTCGTTGGAAGCTACAGGATTGTTTTCTCCATTGAATGAAACCATGATCTGTGTTTCGGATACACCTATTTCCAACAGGTAAGCTTTAACATTTGAAACACGGTTATAAGAAAGCACATCATTATAGTAATCATTCCCGATATTGTCCGCATTACCCGACAGACTGATCTTCAGGTCAGGGTTAAAGATCAGTTCATCAGCCATTGCCAGTATCTTATTAAAATCTGCGCTGTTGTTCAGCTCATGATCGTCAAAAGCAAATAACACATTCTCCGCCAGTATCATTTGTTCACTGCCTTCAAGCTGATGATGAAAACTGCGGTTGGCGACATTTACGGCAGATTGTATGTTTACCGATTTTTTCGCATTGAATTTTCCGGCATTACTTTTCACTTTTACCGGCTTTTTAAAAGGCGTTGCAGGCTCGGCAGGATTTTCCGGTAACAGCGGCTCGTTTGTTATTTCAGGAAATACAGTAATTTCAGCCGTATGTAAAACCGGAAAGTCCTTAACCTTTATCTCCCCCGTTGTATGATAGGTGGACGCAGAAGGCAGCTGGAGGTGCGCCAGCATGACACTCAGCAATATGATTATTATATTTTTCATGAGCAAGTATTTTTACTTATTAACAGACGGGTAAAACTACAAACAGGTTTACAGGTTTCTGATTATTCCGTCGAAAAGAACAGTAAGAATTATCAAATAATAACAACGTGTCAGCATTGACTTAACGTATGATATTTATTATTGTATAATTAAGATATCATTGTTATCAGATTCCTCCTGCGTCGGAATGACAAACAAAAAACAAGTTGCATTGTCTTTTATAGTAGTGAATATGAAAAGTTCCCCTCACCGCTATCTGTCATGCTGACGAAGGAAGCATCTGCCTTGAATACAACTTCCTTATACAAGACCTCTTGTAGTAACGTCGTTATACCACTTGTCATGCCGAAGGACGCATCTACCTTCACTATGACCAGATTCCTTCTGCGTCGGAATGATAAAAAATAAACCATATCATCATACCGGTTGTCATTTTCAAAAATGTTTTAGTCGCCTCATCGGTCACTGTTTAACGATATTAGGCGGCAATGCTCACGTTCATAAAAACACCTCATCCCGGATAAAAAAAATCCCGCATAGAATGCGGGACAATCATTTGAAGTTACATCAGAGGTTAAGTGATCTATGTCTTTCTGTTTTACTTCGGTTAGGGTTTCATCGGATCGGATTTGGCTTCAACAGGATTATCAGATCGTTTTTCAAGGTTGGTTCGGTCTTTCAGGGATCAGATCTCAGTTTCATTGGATATCGGGCTGGCTTTTGCTTTGGATCGTCGGACTGGTTTTTCATAATGTTGGATTTCGGTTCTTCAAGGTTTTGGCGGTAGCTTTTCTTAGGTATCCTGTGCATCGATGACAATACAAAGATGCAAACAATTCAGCCCCCCTGAAACTTAATTCGGTGGCTGAACATTATACTTCGATGTGAGGCTGTTTTTTATCGATCTTGTTATGGCGAATATCTATAAAAAGATATTGCATTTGATATATGATAACGACTGTGCAGTCGTGGAATCACTGAAGCATCATTGCTGAGTACCTGTTCTAATCAATAGCCATGAAAACCTGTGTATGTTCTATCTCGCCCAAAGGCTCGGTAACATATTTACCATTTACGATCATCTTCTGACCATCCTGGTATTTGAATTTCCAGAAACGCCAATACGCTTTTACTTCTGCCGGAGGACCACTTATCTTTTGTGCGGTCTCCAGCCTGCCTCCATCCTCAAAAGATTTATTAAATACCTGGCGGGCTCCGTCTTCTGCAATACTGTTGATAACAACAGTTCCATTTACCCCCCTGGGAAGGCTCCCGTTTACAGATACCGAAATTTCATGCTTCACTTTTGTGGTATCCCAGTATTTCACTTTAGTATAATTAAGCAAAGTCGCCACATCCGGGTTGAATCCATTGAACACAGCCAGTTCCGGAACGGGGGTCACCCTAAGATTTTGTTCCGGCACGGGTAATTCATACAGTCTTTCCCACATCACTCCTTGCACATTCGGCAAGCTGTTCGCATCTACCCGCAGGTATACGGCACCTCCGGGAACCAGGTCTCCGGAATATGCATCGCAGGAATTGACATAAGATAAAGGATCTATGGAGGATGCTGTATTATTAGAGATCTCGTAGGGCACACAATTCTTTCCCTCTATCGAATCTGTTTTTTTACACGCCAGGAACGCCAAAAACAACAATGGCGTAAAATGGGTTTTCATAATTTTATGATTTCTATAGTAACGTAACGGCTCAGCCCCGTGTATCCGGCTCCATGTATTTTGCGGAACATCAAAAAAAGCCAGACCGCCACATTATTCCGTTGAAAGGAAATACCACAAAAAAAGTCTTCCGTCGTAATACCAATTACAATATGACTTTGATTCGGAGATCGGAGGGTTATTGATTATTTCCAAATTGTTATTCCAGCTTCAGCAATACAAAATCCCGCACCTGGGTGCGGGACAATTCGTTGAAGTTATATCAGCGGTTAAGTTGTTTATACCTTTCTTTCTGTTTTACTTCGGTTAGGGTTTCATTGGATCGGATTTGGCTTCAACAGGATTACCGGATCGTTTTTCAAGGTTGGTTCGGTCTTTCAGGGATCAGATTTCAGTTTCATTGGACATCAGGCTGGCTTTTACTTTGGATCGTCGGACTGGTGTTTTCATAATGTTGAATTTCGGTTCTTCAAGGTTTTGGCGGCAGTTTTTCTTAGGTATCCTGTGCATCGATGACAATACAAAGATGTAAACAATTCAGCTCCACTGAAACTTAATTCGACAGGCAGGCATGAAGTTTCGATGTTCTGTTGATTTTGACCGATATCCGTATACATCATTCTCCTTCCACAACAGGAATTACCTGAAGCCTGCTTTTGTGGAAATAGAATATAGAAACCGCCAACTAATCAATCGTGATCACCCAATCGTGATCATTCACGGAAAGAGAGGCAACAAGCTGCCGGGCTGATCTTGTATTACTGGTGGCTATACCGGCAGACTTTGCGACCAACGATGCAGCTTCATCACCTGACACCACTGCATAAGTCATCCGCGCATCATCGTCAACACGGTTGACCCAAATGGTCTTTTTTACTTTTTTGGGAGGAACAGCCTGCAGGTGTATGGTATCCCTTTTTTGCAATACCTTTTTCTCCCGCACCGGCGCCACTCTTTTCTTCAGCAGTTCCGACTCCATTACACGGGCAGCGCTATCATAAATAAACTTAAAATTCCACTTTGGTACAGACCGCATATTGTCCAGTTGCTCTACATATTTTTCAAGTTCAAGCTGTCCCAGGCTTTTCAATTGTTCCCACAGCCCGGCCTGATCCTGTAAATGTATCATCACCGTATCTTTTGCCATCCGGATATTTTTTTCCAGCTCAGCCAGCAGGTTTTCGTTTCCTGTTTCCTTCGGCAGTTCGTCCCATCCTTCCATATTATTACGATATCCTTTTGTAAAAGCTTTAGCATGTTCATCGGACCTGTATAACTCATCCCATGCCTGCCTGTATGCGTCATCAGGCTTTTGCCCTAACAAATTGTCAGGCGCCGCAGGTGGTTGAGGGGCTGCAGGCGGAGCAGGCAGGATGAAATCTTCTTCACGGGCTACCGGGGCTGACTCTTCAACAGGTTTATTTGGATTTGCGCGTTGCGGTGTCAGCCGGGGCTTATCGGGGATAACGGTTTCATCTGTGTCCGAATGTTCGTCTTTCACTTCTGCAACAGTATACCCGGGCGTTGCTTCCCTGTCATCCTGCTGCTGGCTGCTTTTTGCATCGGGTACCAGCCATGCAATGGAGATCAGCATGAAAGTTACCAATAACAAAGCCAGCAGGCGATGTCCGTAGTTGAGGCTGTTATTCTTTACATTCATGATCCTTTTTACCCTGCCCAATAACTGGTTCTTGTTTCCTGTGGCAGCCAGCACAGTCACAGGCAGCCTGTTCATACGCATTTGCTCCAGCGATAATAATGCCGATGCATAGCTATGGGGGTCAAAACGAAACTGCAGCACAAAATCATCACAGCAGTTTTCCCGTTCTTTTCGCAGGTTCGTGGTCATCAGGTGTACAAAAGGATTGAAAAAAAGCAGAATCTCTATCACGGATACCAGTATATTCAGCAGGTAATCCTTTCTTTTTATATGCGCCAGCTCATGCAAAATAACAGACTCTACCTGCTCGGGCGTAAGCTGGTTAAAAGCAGCGACCGGCAGCAGTATAACGGGCTTAAAATAGTTGAGCGTAGCAGGAACATCTATATATTCGCTCAGATAGATCCGAACCTGCTGCACAATACCCAACCGGGAGGCATACCTCTCCACCCGGTCTATCCATTTGTCATCGATCGCCAGCAAGCCCGTTGACTGCAACTTACGGGAATAGGTCCACGCTTTTAGCAAACGGGCGGTAAGTAACAGAAGGATGATAAGGTACGCCGCAGAAAAATAAGGCAGGAACCGGTTCAGCAGGGCAAGCGTCTTAGCCTGCAAAAACATGAACAGGCTGAACGGGTGCTCAGCCAGGCTCAGGGCAGAGAATCCCGATCCTGTGGCAACAACGGAAAGTTCATTGTATTTCTGTACAAAGGTATAGCCGAACCAGGTGGTCGCAACGATCAGCAGCAACAGGGCAAAATTATGCCTGAATACCGGTGTGGCCTTTCTGCCGGCAACCAGTTGATACAGGAACCAGAGAACAGCCACCTGCCAGAGACTGGCTGCAATTGCCCAGCCCAACGCCAGCAAAAAAGGTGATTGATACAAAGCAGTCATGGTAATAAGTTGTTACGGGTTATCTTTTTTTAATGCATTAAGCAGCTTTTGTATTTCCTCCAGCTCGTCATCACTGGCTTTATGATTGCCCAGCGCCTGCATTACCAGTTGCGCCGGCGATCCCGAGAACAGGTTGTCAATCATTTTTCCTACCAGGTGCTTCTGTGTTTTTTCACGGCTCACCGCAGGACGGTAAATATGGGTTTTGGAAGAATCATCCCGGCTTACCAACCCCTTCTCAAACATAATCTGCATCAGCTTCAACGTGGTGGTATAACCCACGTCTTTTGTAGCTGCCAGCTCCTCGTGTACTTCCCTCACTGTTGCCTGCTGCTTATCCCATAGAACCTGTAATATTTCCAGCTCACTCTCGGTAGGCTTCACTTGCTTCTGTGCCATGT
>CAKSVK010000187.1 GCA_934502905.1 uncultured Chitinophagaceae bacterium | reverse complement strand
GATATATTCAGTATAAGGCGCCGGTCCCAGCCACATATCCCAGTTCAGTTGGGAAGGTACAGGGGCAGGCGTTGTTCCTTTCAGTTCAGGTGGCACACCGGTCTTCCATAAACGAACCGTATGTACATTACCGATAGCCCCGGATTTTACCAGCTCCACTACCCGGTGGTAATTGTCGCCGGCATGTATCTGGTTGCCCATTTGAAATACACGATTGTAACGATTGAGGTTCTCCAGCATGATCTTCCCCTCTCCTATATCATAGGATAACGGCTTTTCGCCATATACATCCTTTCCCGCCTGGAATGCCAGGGTGGCAATGGCAGCATGCCAGTGATCCGGCGTCGCACAGGTAATAGCGTCAATATCCTTCCTGTCCAGGATACGCCTGAAATCTTCATACAGCTTTACCTTAGGACCCTTGGGATGCAGCTCCCGCAGCTTATTTCTGGTTTCCGCCAGGTGATGCGCATCTACATCACATAAAGCCACGATATCTACTTCAGGAAGCTTAGCAAACCAGTTCATATGTGCGTTCCCCATTCCCCCCAAACCAATATGGGCAATTCTCAGCTTGTCGCTGGGGGCAAAAGCCCGTAAGGAAGGACCAAAAGCCAGTCCTAATGCGGCAAGTCCACTGCTTTTTAAAAAGTACCGGCGGTTTTGTGCATCCATTATATTTTGATGTTTTGATTTGAACAAAGATATTCTGAAGGTAAAGAAACTATCCGTAACCGCCATGAGGATCTTCATCATCGTCAGTTATCGATAGGCTGCCTCAATCGTTAGACCGTTACAGGAAAATGTCTTATGATCAATAGGACATATAAAGCCCCGATGCTGGCGCAAGCTACTGTAGTCCGGCGCCTGCTGTAAAAGCTCGTGCCCCTTTAAAGAAATCTTCAACGGAGAAAGGCTCAGTTTACTTTCAATACAGAAACAGGCCCATTGTTGCGGGTAGCCACAAACAAAGGTTTCTTATCAGCGTTCAGCAGGATCAGATCCCTGATGTCCCCCATCAACAGAAACCCGGTTTTGTCAGGATATTGCAGGTGAAAGTTACCGTTACCATCTCCGTACAAAATCCATCCGGGACTGGCATCAGCTTTCCCGAGTTGTGGTCGCCAGGAATAAAAGTTACCGGCTATTGCCAGATCTTTCCTGCCATCGCCATTCCAGTCTCCCGTTACAATTCCCTGTACTGCAGAAAACTGAGCTTCTAACGGCAATGTATGGCGAATAAATTTTCCAGCTTTATTTTCATAATAGACTGATGCCAGCTCGAAAGCGCGGACAACCCTGGCTGCATCTATTTCCTCTTTTGTAAAGACCTGGTCAAAAGTAGCATCCGCATATTTGTCGTAGGAAGGAAATTTTTTCTTTATAGAAGGAATCTGCTCTGCAAGCTCATCCAGCCAGTTATAAGGATGCGGCTTTCCCTGAACATAAGCACTGATCACCGGATCAATAGAGCCGTTGTTGTCGAAATCATTGTAATAAACACTCAACGGCTCTTCAACACTGGCCTGGAACCGGGTATTCAATCCCACATTGCCGGCAATAATATCGATATCCCCGTCACCATCTATATCATCCAGCAGAATCCTGCTCCACAATCCGTTGCTGTTGCCCAATTCATAGCTTTCCGTCCGGTTGATCAGCTTTCCATTCTCATTTTCAAATACAGTCACCGGCATAAATTCACCTGCCACCACCAGATCCGGCCAACCATCTCCGTTCAGATCTCCCCATGCGCAGGTTGTAACCATACCGGGTAACCGAAGGTTTTGTTCCGGTTGCTCAGAAGCGTACTCGAATTGTACAACACCATTTTTACTTTCGTTTCGTAATAAATAACTGGTTGCCGGTACCGGAAATTCCCCGGGTTTAGAACGTCCGCCTATAAAAATATCGAGATCTCCATCCTTATCATAATCTGCCACTGCAATGCAACTGCTATTTGTCATCAATTCGGGCAGACCACTGTTTGCTTTTTTGAAATTTCCCTTACCGTCGTTTATATACAACTCACACTGGTATTGCGGACTTCTGTCCCTGAAAAGCGATCCCCCTTTGGTAATAAACAGGTCCAAATCTCCATCTCCATCCGCGTCAAAGAGGATTACACCGGCATCATCTGCCGTCTCCACGTTTGCCCATGGCTGCGATGAAGCAGGAACAAATGTAACATTTCCTGTTTGCAGGTAAAGCTTTCCCCGTGCTTCCAGGGTTCCCCCGATAAAAATATCTTCCAGTCCGTCTCCATTCACATCGCCTTTTGCCACATGAGGTCCCTGTTTGGATAGCTGGTATGGAAGCAACGGTTGAAACTTAAAGTCAACAAAACTTCCTGTCATGTGCCTGAAATTCAAACCGGACAGGGAGGTATAATCAGTAAAAAGCTGTCCACCTTGGTGCTCCGGCTGCGAAATTTCTTTTGCCGTATCCCAACTGAAACGCAGCAATGTATCCGCTTTACCGTTCTCTACTATATTTATTTTGCCATCCGGCCAAACTACTTTAACCAGCTTATAAGCGGATGCTGCCCCGAGTCCGAAATGAAGCACTGGCGGAACACCAGATTGAAACCCTCTGGTAGTATACATTTCCCGGAGCTGGTCAGTACTATCTGTTGAAACAAAAACCTTGGCGCCCAGTCCCGCACTGTTTCCTTCCGGGCCGCTGAGCTCTACTTTCAGGTAATGACCGGCCGGTTGCTTATCGGTCTGGTTTTCATAAATATCTGCCACCTGGTTGGTGTTGCAAACAACCAGGTCAAGGTCGCCATCATTGTCCAGATCTGCATATGCGGCGCCGGTTGATATGGTGGCATGATCGAATCCCCAATCTTTTACGGTATTAGAGAAACCCAATTTCCGGTTATTGGAAAATATATAATTGTTGATCCTTGTCGTGGGAAGGTCTTTTACCAGCTCCCAGGTATTTAATTGCCTGCCCTGGTCTTTTGCTTTTTTTTGTGCCTCTGCAAATGTGTATTTAAGAAAATCCAGGTTCGTAAAGTCTCTGAGGTAACCATTCGTAATAAAAAGATCTTTCCAGCCATCATTGTCAAAATCTGCCAGCAGGGGCGCCCAACTCCAATCTGTGTTATATATGCCTGCCAGTTGGCCTATCTCTCCGAATTGTGGTACATCATTCACACGAACGCCCAGGTTCAACTGCAGCATGTTACGCATATTCTGAAAATGAAAACCGCTGTCAATCATCGTAGCGTAATGCATATATGTATCGGGGCCCTTCAGTGCTTTCTGGCGCCGGTTATCTTCAGCCAGCATGTCTAAAGTAACAATATCCGGCAGCAGATCATTATTATAGTCTTCTATGTCGCAGCCCATTGAAGACTGGGATATATGCCCCATGCTCTGCTTCAGTGCCTCCCTGAATTCCCCGTTTTTATTGTTCAGGTACAGGAAATCCTGTTCATTGTAGTCATTGGTGACATATATATCCGGCCAGCCATCATTGTTTATATCACTGATAGAAACTCCCAGTCCAAAATTCAGTCCGCCACCGTAAATACCCGCCACCTCGCTGATATCTACAAATTTTCCATTGTCGTTCCTGTAAAGACGGTTTCCAAACTTTGGATGACGCTTGTTTCTCAGCCCGGTTGTATTAAAAAAGGGATTGTAAAACATATCACCATGGTTCACCAGGAAAAAATCCAGGTCACCATCGAGGTCCATATCAAAAAAAACACCCTGGGTAGAAAAGGTTCCGGGGGCATCCAGTCCCAGTTCTGCAGCTTTTTCTGTAAAAACGGGTATGCCTTCTTTCAGTCCATTATTTATATACAGCTCATTTTTCCTGTCCTCGTCTTCTCCCGGGCCGGAATAACATACGTAAATATCCAGCAAACCATCACCATTCACATCTGCCATGGTTACTCCTGTTGTCCACATCTTTCTGCCTGCTACACCTGCAGGTTCCGTAATATCTTCAAACTGCATACTTCCCTTATTCAGGTAAAGCTTGTTGGAAACCATATTACCCGTAAAATAGATATCCGGTAACCCGTCATTGTTTATGTCTCCTACGGCTACTCCATTCCCGTTATACATATATTCATATGTCATCACATTCAGCTTATCATCCTCTGTTACTTCATTCACAAACCGGATACCGGTTTTATCCGGCTGCAGCCGGGCAAACAAAGTATTATTTTCCGAAGATTTCCTGCCACAACTATATAGCAACATCGAAGTTGCCATGATTATCAGCTTTATCCGTTTCATAAAACAGTATTGCTCCTAAAAAAGTAAGAGCAAACTAAGTTTGCTCTTACAACAAATATAATTTATAAAATACAGATCACTTTACCAGTGTGCATTTCAAATTTTACGGTTGGTGAGACACCGACCGGTAGCGGATCCTACAGGTGGATGGTGCCCCCCTGCGAAGGTTTGAACTTTTATTGCGGCATTTGGTTATCTCTGATTTTGCCGCAATGAGAATAGCTCACCAAAGTTAATACACCCATTTACCATCCAGGATTTTGCTGGAGGTTGGGGTCTTTGTCTATTTCCCCCTGGGGTATTGCAAAAAGATAATCGTTTTCTTCAAACTTCCGCTCTTCATGAACAAACCGCGTATACGTGAAATTGGGTACGGTTCCTGTAATTCTCATACCTTCAGCAGGCTTATTCTCTGTCACCATGGCTACTTTCCAGCGACGAACATCCCAGAAACGATGTTCCTCGAATGAAAGCTCAACACGCCTTTCATTCATATATCTTTCCCAGGTTAAAGCACCAGCAGGAATATCAGGCATTCCTGCCCTTTCTCTTATTTTGTTCACCCAGGGTCTGGCATCCTCGGCTCTCTCCTGTTTTAACAATGCTTCAGCATAGTTCAGGTACACTTCTCCCAAACGGATCAGTATCCAGTTCTGATTACCTGTCACAAGCTGATATTGAGGAAAAATTGACTGATCCATGAATTTTCGCATGTAATACCCTGTTTTGGTAGCGTCGCCATTTCCGGTCGGGTTATCTATACCGTCAACCCTCGTATCTATTAATCTTCCACGCCACGCCGAACCATTATACAGAACACTCATGTCAAAACGGGGATCCCTGCCAACATATGGATTGTTAGCATTATAACCCGATCCGGCGGTATTTATGGGCAGACCAGTGGATACCATTTCATAAGAGTCTACAAAATCCTGTGTGGGGGATGTTCCTCCCCAGCCACCGGTAAAACCAACCGGCATATTGAACAGATCAGCCTCCTGTGAAAAGTTTACTGCCAATAATTGTTTATCAAAAATGACTTCGGGATTATTATTATCCAGAAAAACTTTATCATAAGGGGTATGAAGATTATAGCTATTCGCAGCAGCAAGATCAATTGCAGCTTTTGAAGCGGCTTCAGATTCCGGGAATTTTTCCGCATATAACAACATACGGCCTTTTAAGGACAGCGCAGCTAGCGATGTAGCCCGGCCGATATTATTTCCGCTATACTTTGCAGGAAGTAACGCTGCTGCCGCATCAAGATCACTAACGATCTGGTTGATGGTTTCCTCAGCAGTAGCTCTGGGAAGCTTAAAATCATCATTCAGCGCCAACACCGTTGTAATTATCGGAACTCCCCCATAACGCTTATACATTTCGGAAAAATAAAAGCCCCTCAGAAAGAAAACCTCCCCTTTAAGCCTGTTCTTGATATCGGTATCTCCTTCCAATGCATCAATACCTGCCAGCACAATATTACAATTCCTGATCTGTGCAAAAGAAATATCCCAATCATGATTTGGTGTATTGGAGGGACCCTGTTCTGAACGGTTGAATATATTTGATGAAGCCCATGCATATGAATTCTCGGCATCACTTGTTGCAGCATCCAGCATATACCAGCCCCGGTTAAAACCATTGGGTAATGCACTGTAAATACCATTTACAAAAAGGGTTAAATTACCGGTATTGGCAAATATCTCTGATTCAGGCAACTGCGTTAGCGACTGCTTATCAAGAACCTTCTCACAGGAAACAGAAAAAACTACAGTAAAAACTAGTAGAAAGAATATCTTATTTTTCATCACTTGATTATTTTGGTATTTACTGCATTTAAAATTGTACACTGACGCCCACATTAACTACCCGTTGCTGCGGATAGTTCCATCCACGGCCATTGGGATACTCAGGGTCAACAGTTTTGATACCATCGAAAGTAAAAAGATTGAGTCCACTGACAAAAACCCTTGCTCCATTGATCGATACTCTGCTAAGCAACCTTTCGGGAAGGTTATATCCAATTTCCACATTTTTTATTCTCAGATAGCTCGCGTTCTTTAACCAGAATGTAGATGCCTGAGTATTGTTGGCTGAAGAAAGGAAAAGCCTGGGATACTTTGCACCTGGGTTTTCCGGTGTCCAGTAATTATCAACCCAACTTTGTAATAAATTACCTCCATTGAAGAAAGGAAATGCTGCTTCTTCACTCAGATATAGGTTAACGCCTGCGGCTCCCTGCAACAACATACTGATATCAAATC
>CAKSVK010000186.1 GCA_934502905.1 uncultured Chitinophagaceae bacterium | reverse complement strand
ATCGTTCGCTACCTGAGTAAAAACAGCGTCTGCCGGTAGGTTGCCGGCACTGATGAGATCCAGCAGATCGAAACGCTGTAGCAAATGCCACAGGTTATTGAAAAAAAGAAAAATTTTCATCACTAAAAATTCATTGTTATGAACATCATTGGACGACTTACGAGGGATGCCGAGGTGCATACCACATCTCAGGGAAAACAGGTTGTAAACTTTTCGCTGGCGGTAAACGATGGCTACAAGAACAAAGAGGGACAATGGGTAGAGCAAACTGCCTATTTCGATTGTTCCTATTGGAAAACTCCTAACGTAGCAGGCATGTTGACCAAAGGGCTCTTAGTAGAGCTTACCGGTAGGGTAAGTGTAAGAGCATGGATCAATAAGGATGGGGAACCTCAGGCAGGACTAAATTTTCACACTTCCGGCATTAAACCACTGGCAGGTGGTAGGAAAGCAGAAATACCGCCGATGTCTGCAGCATCCGAACACCATGCAGAAACCGCAGTAACAACAGCGGACGATCTGCCATTCTAAATCTCAACGCGGTTCAGCCGTAACTGATGCGATCCAGGCAAATGAGTATAGTTTTACCAGTAACGGATATCCTGCTTTTTGTATAGAAGCGTTAGCTGAGCAACCAGAGTAAGGCTATTGGCAAAAAAGTCGTTTATTCAATCAATCAATTTTAAAATCCAATAATCATGTCAAACAAAACACAAAGAAAAGGACACCGCTCCAAGCAATTTGGACACCTCGGTGTTTACTTTCTGTCAACAGGTCCCGATCCAAAAGGGGCTATGCCTGGTGAACGAATCATCATCGTCATTTACAATAAAGACAATGAAGTCATAAGACGGTTGGAACAGGTAAAAGGAGGTTTCCAGGATGAAGGGTGGACAGATTATTTTGAATCGCCACGATGTAA
The DNA here is from genome assembly GCA_934502905.1 of uncultured Chitinophagaceae bacterium. Classification (GTDB taxonomy): domain Bacteria; phylum Bacteroidota; class Bacteroidia; order Chitinophagales; family Chitinophagaceae; genus Agriterribacter. The sequence goes on along the minus strand of CAKSVK010000186.1, from coordinate 5,766 downwards.
GCCGTCTATACGCGAATACCATATAATAGACATCGACAAAGAGGGCAATCAAGAAATACTTGCCACCCACACTCAGCCATCTGATGCCGGCACCTGGCTCAAACCAAACTTTCCCAAATGGGCACAACAACATGGAATACAGGAGAGTACTTGAAATAGTATCTGCAACATTCACCAGTTTTAAAAGGCAGTTGTTCCAGGAGCGACTGCCTTTAATCTTTAAAACAATTTCGTTATGAAAACAGCAATTAGAAATTCACGGAAACCAGTAAGGTTAAAGGCAACACAAATCGTTAATACCGATACAAAGAAAGTAACGGAAAATTCAGTTATGCTTCCCGTTCCAAAAATCGGGTTTTCCCCCCTCAACTATCGTAAGTTTTATGATCAGCAGGCATTAGAGGATTTTGCAGCCCTGATAGCCGTTCGTGGTGTTCTGTCCCCGGTTATTGTACGCGCCACAAGCGAAAATGGCTATGAATTGGTTGTAGGCGAACGCCGGTTGAGGGCTGCACAAATTGCCGGTTTGCAAACTATTCCTGCATTTGTAAGGGATTTTACAGACGAAGAAGTTAAAGAAATTCAACTAGTCGAAAATCTCCAGCGTGAAGATCCCCATCCATTGCATGAAGCACAAGCAATATTAATGTTGCAACAATCCAGTAAGACATTGGATGAAATCGCCCGTTTGCTGGGTAAACCCAAAGCCTTTATTTATAATCGCCTGAAACTGGCAGAACTCATAGAACCTTTGCAGGAAGTGTTTTTTGCCGGTAAGTTAACACTAAGTGAAGCCACCGAGTTAGGCAGTCTTGCCGCGGACACACAACAAGAGTTTTTTGCCGCGCATTGTGAGGGATGGAAGGAGAAAAAACATTTCTTTATAGGTAATACCCGGCATCTTATCAGCCGCTATAAATATGATCTGAAAATGGCGCCCTTTAACACCCGTGACAAAAACCTGGTCCCGGATGTTGGCGCTTGCACCGGATGCCCTTTTAATTCAGCTACTGTTAAAGCACTTTTCCCTGAAATGGCAAAGGAGGCAGTTTGTGGCAATAAAGCCTGCTTCAAAAACAAATGTCTTGCTGATGCGGAGATAAAGATCCGTACTGTACTGAAAACACATCAACCGGAAGGAGTGGTTTTAGGTTATGATGTCGGCGAGGAAAATAAAAGCCTGCTTGCCTCATTGCCAGAAACCGGGTCACTTCCTCAACATGGTCAATATGACGTGCTGGTTCTGAAGGAGCCTACCCCGCCACAGAAGGACGATTACACCTATCGCAATAAAGAGAAAGGAAAAGATGTCTTGATGCGGGAACGGTATAGCGCCGCCCTGCAGGAGTACAGGGATGATCTGTCAGCTTACCGCCAGCAGCTTGCAGCCGCAGGAACACGCAAGGGTTTATTACTGCGAAATACAGAGATTACTGCTATTTATTACAATCCTGAAAAGAGGTGCGGCAGCACCACCAACAGACAAGTTACCGCTAGAGAAGTGCAGCAGGCTATTAAGGAAAATACGGCTACAAAGCAACTGCTGACCGCAGAGATGGAGCGGTTGAAGGATCGGGAAAAGCGTGCTAAGGAACTGGACAGGGAAAAGGTTCAGGTGAAGCTGCATGAACAGTTTTGTGAGCATTTACATGAGAAAAAATTAAAAGCCGGATTAACAAAATCTGATACTGCAGCTATACGCTTCATCGCTTACCAGGCACTTAATTATCATAACCGCATCGAAATGGAAAAGGTTTTATTCCCGAAAGGATATAAGGATAACGCCGATTGCTTTGAAAAGCTTGCGGCGCTGAGCAACGAACAGGTAGCTTACCTGGTACGGGCAGTAATAAGCGGCAGTTCCGACAGTAAGATGCCGACATTAAAACCTGCGTACTTTCTGTACAAAATTGCTGGTGACGCGGGGCTGGATATAGCCGCTATCGAGAACGATCAGGCGGTGAAAATACAGCAACGCCAAGAGCGCCTGAAAGAGCGGGTGAAGGATTTACAGGCAAGGATAAAGAAAATGAAGGTTGCCTAAAAGAACTTGACGGTACATAAGAAGCATTACAGGCGGCTGCCACCAGGTAGCCGCCTGTTTTTATTTATCCAGATGGCTCAAATACCATTACCGGCTGTAACCCAGCAGTGCATCCTGCTGTACCGACCTGGTAGCACATTATTTCAAATCAATTCAATCAGTTAAAATGGCACATCAAATTGATATTCCGGAAGCAAGCGTGTACGTGGGGACCTACCGGAAATATAATAGCGGTTCCCTATTCGGCAAGTGGTTGCACCTATCCGACTACGCGAACAAAGAAGCCTTCTACGCCGCCTGTAAAAAACTCCATATCGATGAAGAAGATCCTGAATTTATGTTCCAGGATTATGAAAACGTTCCGGAAGGACTAATATCAGAGTCCTGGATAAGTGATAACCTGTTTGAAGTTTTGGCAACTATTGCAGGTATGGACGATGACGAGGTGGCACCATTCCTTATCTGGTGCGCCAACGGGCATCACAATTTGTCAGGCGATGATATAGATGATCTGATCAGCTCCTTTAAAGAAGATTATATAGGGGAGTATGATAGCGAAGAAGATTTTGCAAGAACGCTTGTTGAGGAAAGGGACGATCTCAGCGAGTTTGCAAAACAGTATTTTGATTATGCTGCTTATGCCAACGATCTGTTTTGCGGGACATACTGGAGCCAGGATGGTTACATCTTTTGCAACTCATAAATACCATTTTCATCCGCAAGTAACTGCAAAATCAGCTACTGGTATAAAAACAAAAAACAATGATGGCAAAGACATATATAGCTACCCTAAAGCATGATAAAGGAACAGCCAAACTGAAAGTGGTGTCCCTTAGCGGGATAACGGGGGCTATAGAACAGATAACTGCGGTAGCCGGTTGCCCTCCAAGCGCTATCATAAAATTTAAAAAGATAAACACTAAAAAAAAACTGTAACATGAAAGCGTTAAGAGAAATGAGTAACCGGGATAAAGGCAGTTTGCTTTGTAAATTGTTCCCTGAGGAGTTGGAAAATATGTTAAAAGCAATAAAGCAGCAATGCGACTACTTTCTCAGCAATGAAGCGGCATTCCGGAAAGGATGGCAGGAGTGCGGATTTTTTACAGCAACATTCTGGTACGCGCTCGTAAATGATGCCCAAGAACAAACCCATAAACTCCCAAAAGAATTGCGCAAACGAACAAGCTGGTTTTCAGATCAGTTTTTTCAAGGATACCATTCACTTTTCACTGTACACTGCCTTATCGAATACGCAGACAAAAAGCAATGCGATTACTGGCTTCGAAGAGCTATACACCTGTTTTTCGGAAGTGACAGGATAGTTGCAATCTACCGCGAAAAAGAAATACAAAATTGATACCTATGGGTAAAAAACTCTCGCCAGAAAGGCTGGCATCCATACGCAGGATGCGCAAGACAAGAAGGCTGTTCAAATCGCAACCCCTTTTTGCTTATGATATAATGTGCAGGGTATATTCCAACTATACTTATAATGACTTTTTAGATGATCTGAGGTACCGTCATAAGCCAAAACCACGGAAAGGCAGATCAGCCCTGAAGCGATACGGGCGGTACCAACGTATGATAAGGCTAATCCAATTATACAGCAGCACTGGCAATGCGGACTATGCATTACAGGCACAACGGTTGCGCAGGTACATGACAAAGCAGTACCGGGTAGTGGTAAAGATAAACGGTGAGATCCTGGAATACAATTTCTCACCACTGATAGGTATTGAACAAATAGAACAACTGACCGATAAGTTACCAAGATGCAGCACCCGTGAAAAAGCCGATGAACTTGCCGAAAAGTTCAAGAAGACCAATTTTGCCGGCTAAGAAGATCAAAGTGTTTATCAATTAAAATAAAAAGCCATGAAAAATAGAGCAGTAAAAAATAAGAGCATAAAAGTGAACACCGAATTTATTACAGACAAAAGTATAAGAGACTGCATTTGCCTGTATGTAAACGGCGAGCGAACCAACATCTTTTTTTTTATAAAAATGATGCTCTTTCAATGCAGTGAGCAGCAACAGCAAAAAGCACTCTTAACCCAGCGATGGATTGAGCAGGGAAAGATCTTTCCATATGATGGTAACTGGAAAAATTTTAGTATTTGCGCTCCATGCCTTTTTCATATACGGGAGTTAAGCAAACTAAATGAAATACCCCATTGGGCAAATGAATTGGTAGGGGTACAGACCAACAGGTATATTGATAGTAACGAACATAAAAGCATCATCCAACAATGGACAAATACACAGCAATGGACGCAGTTCAGTAAAAGAATAAAGAAAGAAAATATCAGCAATCAGGTCGGCATTTATTTCTGGCATTACGGTTATGCTATCTATTTTATATAGCATCGAAACTTCAGTACCTAAAAAAGCCTGCGGTTTATTCCGGAAACTGTTTTTGTGGGGCAATCAATACCGGGATTAACGAGATTCCTTAACAAATTTCAAGGTTAATATTCTGGGAATTGAAGCGCTATCATTATCATCAAAATATTCTTTTAAATCCACTATTTTCAATCCGTATTTTTTTGCTGACTCGGTAAATTCAGAGATATGATGAGTAAAGCAAGCCACAATTTGCACCCCGTTTTCATTTTCAAACCTTGCTTTGGAACCTGAATATTGTTTAAACGGGTGCAGCTCTCCTAAATAAAGTATTCCCCCCGCCTGCAACCGTTCAGCTATCAACTGGAAAATCCGGTCGATATTCTCAATATGTTCTAAGACCAGACTGCAAACGACCAAATCAAATTGACGATTTGTGAAATCCCAATTTTCATTTATATCTGCTTTTAGGAAACTTACATTTTCAGCTACTACTTTCTCTTTAGCAATAGCCAACATTTCCTCTGACAAGTCAATAGCCAATATCTTATTTCCCTTATTTATAAGCCATTCGGTGTTTTTCCCAGTACCACAGCCTATTTCCAGGCAATTTTCAAATTGAGTATCTTTTAATACCTCCCGTAGTGAAACGGCTTCCAAATCTCTTGTCTTGTTTAGATTGGTATCATATTGGTTTGACCAATACCTGTAAGCTTCTTCTACATTCATTTTAAACGTTGTTAGGTTCTCGGCAATTTCACAATATAAAATTATTGCGGTGAACAATAATAGCAATAAAACTGCGAACAAAGCACGGTATCTCGGGCAATTGACTTTACAATAGCATTATTGATTGACGCGATTATCCCAAAGGATAGTTACTTTTTATTTCCTTTGCTATCATATACAGTGGCAACTGTCACAAATTCCTCATGATTTCCCGAGTGACTGGCTGCCTTTTACTACTACCCAAAAGGGTAGTATATGGTATCCTTTCCGGTTCTGATATTCGAACTCGTTGTAAAATAAGAGGTTATTCAAATTTTATTTCATATATTGCAAGTACAGAAAGGATGATACTTTTGAACCGGCATAATGGCAACAGATACCCGTTGTAAGTATCAATAGCTAATCGCATAAGTATTCCATACCAGCTATAGGGGTATTGTCCTTTGAGGAAAGGTCGTTTGTAATACCAACAAACTATTAATGCACCAAACCTAACCACTATGGAAAAAATTTGGTTCAACGCCTTTGGCCAGCAACCGGTTGTATTGCAACGGAAAATACCTGCTTCCATGCAACAACTTGTAATACCTGGCAGTATTGGTTTTGCCGCTGAAGAATGGTTTGCCGACATGCTGTACCAGGTTGTAAGA
>CAKSVK010000185.1 GCA_934502905.1 uncultured Chitinophagaceae bacterium | reverse complement strand
GTTTTCGGCCATTAAAGAGCTTATTATATGGCTTGCAGAAACAATAAGCAAGGCTATGGAACTGGCTGCAAAAGCAGTGGAGGAATGGCGTAACTCTCCCAATCTACCTGAACAAACTCAAAAGGCAATACAATTGGTAAATTACTGGGTGCAGTTGCAATTGTATGATTTTTATCGTGCAATTCACCAGGTTATGTCACTGGCCGGATTGGCATATCCCGAACCGGATGATGTTCGATTGACTGCGGACGATTTTGCGCGGATGCCGGAAACGCTTGCTCAATCAATAAAATGCCTGGGGCTCAATAATTCATTAGCAGAACAATTAATTACCACTGGCCACTGCTATAAAGAAGGCAAATGTGGGTGCAATGATGAAGAAACAACTACATTTAATTATCCTATTCTCCGTTATCCGGGTCAGTCGCATTTGGTTTGTGCAAGTTATATTGATGTTGACGTCAAACTCAGATCACAATCAACCATAAAAGTTAATAGTAAGGATGTTTACTTTAGTCACTTTGAAAATCCTACAACCGTTTCTTCATTTTATAAGAAGGAGTCAACACCGAATGTATTTATTTCTCAGACAGAGTTTAACAAAGCCTTGTTTAGCAAGTATGCAGAAGCCGAAACTCCTGAAGATACTCGTAAATTATATCAAAAGTTTAAAGGACAAAGTTTTGGAAATGCCATAGATATATCTGTATACATACTATTGAATGCCAAAAATGAAGCTGAAAGCCGGGTTGTTTTCTGCAACTGGGATTTGGACGGGGATAGAGGATACGGCTATAAAACATGGGATGGTGTACCCTTTACTGCTATAGAGGGGGAAATAAAGGGAGTGTATGAGAATAATGAGGATATAGGGGAATTTAACCTTCTATGCAGCTCAGTGTGGAGCGGAATAAAAGTAAAAGAGGAAGAAGAAGAAAAATTAATCTATTGTCATGAAAAATATACTAGTTCTAAAAAACCAACTGACACCATACTTTCAACTATGCAAATAAGTGAAAGTAATATTCCTCCGGGTCTTACCCGGTCTCCCTACAATGAAATTGAGAATTACCGGGATAGATTAGTGCCACCTCGGTTTTTACTGCAAAATCATTCATTTAAGGAAAATTTTGTATTTGTAAACGGGTTAACAACGCCCCCGTCTGCAGGCATGCGTGCAACAATGGCCTTTCAACGGACCCTTAATGCTGCTTTTGGTCTGAGTATTAATGAAGGCTTTAAAATTCAATATTTTCACAACTATAGTGACTTAAAGTGTGGTGATCTCTATTCTTTATTTGATCTTATTGAGGCAATTTTAGGGGACTATTTGTATGCTAAACTTGCAACGGATGCAATTAATAACCATAATAGCCGGTTACCTGACATGACGAACCCAACCCAGATAGCCCTGGTTGCCTTGCTCCATAAATCTATGGATCATGAAGAGCCACTACTGGTTTCGGGGCATAGCCAGGGAGCCATGATAACCGGAAATGCGATCCTGACATTTTCATCTATGAGTTCCAGACACGCCAGCTATTTAAAAGATCATGTGAGGTTAATACACTTTGAACCGGAAATATTGATACCGGTCAGGGAATTAATCAGAGAAAAGGTAAGCAAATACCTTGTGTATATCATGAACAATGCCGACCCTTGTGGAACAGATCCCCTGCCGGAGTTATTAAGTGGATACGCACCCGGAATACCGTATCAGTCAGCAGCACTGGCCCTCAATAGCAACCAAATAAATAATTTCAAAAACCTTTTGTCAAACCCGGATTTGTTAAATTTCAAATTTTATAAAGGTCTTTTATCAATAATAAATGATTCCGGTGGCGATTTACTAAAAGCAATACAAATTATTCAAAGCCTTGATATTCGATCCTTATCGCCGCATTTTATCCCCAGGCAACTAAGTATTTTGAAGGAGGATATAGTAAATAACAGATTCAGAACAGACCCCGGAACTTTACCAGACCCTACGGTTCAGCTATCAACAGTATCCAGGATTAATACTAAGTCGAATAAAGTCAGGGAATTCTTTGAGGATTAAATTATAAAGAGAACTTATAAGAATTTAGTGATTAATGCACTATCCGCAATTCCACACTTTTACTATTCTATAATGTTTTTTTTAATAAACCCATCTACAACTTTTGTGCTATTGCAAAGGAAAATTTTAGGTAGTATCTTCAGTCTTTCATGTGATCCTCTTATATCTTAGGAATTTCCGGCTGTACAATCTTACCCTTGTGTTATGAATCGCGGATATACGATTTGTTTATTTAGCCTGTCTCAATTATGTCGGAAACCAACCAACCTCATGCTTTATACTCCCGCCGCCAGTTTCTGAAGACATCGGGGATGGCGGCAGTGATGACCAACAGCTTTCTCGTATTTTTACATAATACCTTCGGGCAGGCCATTGACAACTCGTTTTTCAATAACGGCATGTTAATTACCGGCATTTATCCCGATCCGGTTCATATCGGGAAAAAAGGTATTCACTTAAGGTGGACTTTTCCCTTAGACAAAGGATTTCCCGACCGTTTTATTCTTGAAAGACGAAAGACCACACCCGATAAAAAACAACCAGATGGATCTGGTTTTACAACTGTTGTTGGCGCCAACGATAATTCGTTTTTCCGGATCAGTCAATCCGGAGCTAATCTCCGGATCAACTTTAACAATAAAATCGAATTTTTAGGCTTGGACCTGAAAGTCTATGGACCGATAGAAGCAAAGGCATACCTGAACGATGATTTGAAATTTATTAGCCCCGCAACGATGAAAGCTGGAGGCACGGGGTATATAGAATTCCAGGGGAGTTCCTTTAATACAATTGAACTACCCGCCGAACTGCGCGGAAGCATAGCACAGTTGGTATTTGCCGCTAAGGGGAGCAGTTGTAGCGAAAAAGACGGATGGAGCCAAATCGCCGGGATCTATCCGGAAGCCGGTATTGACGAAATCGTTTCTTTAAGAAGAGCAGAAGCTTTTTTCAAGGATCACTATAATGTTTACCTGCCGAAAGATCCTGCAGCAAAAAGAGAGGAAGCCATAAACAGGTACTTCTCAAACCGGGAGAATTACAAAAACCTCCTGGGCTTATACAACTATAATAATGCGGGTGTATCCGGACCTAATGAGCGCCCCGAGCAACAATATTACCGGTGGCTGGGTTACCAGAATGCATTGCTGATGTGTTTGCCGGATCCGAATATCGCCCGGATATTCGGACTGTATTATATTGACCATGAGGCAGACGATAAAACACTTTACGATTACAGGATAACGGCAGCATACAAAGGCGAAAACATATGTGCAGTGGTGTATGGGCTGGGTAAGGATTACGATCCCCTGCCCTATATGGGAAATCCCCGGCCCGACTTCAGGGCGTTTCAAAACCCGGGAGGAGATTTCGTATTTAAAGCTGATAACCTGCTCTTATATGAGCAGCATGGTTCTGCTACGCTGCAATGGAACAAACCATCGTATACACTCAAAACAAACCCGGTTTGCTTTTTCCTTGAAAAAGATCCCCGGAGCGGAATTACAATCCGCAACAGGCAGCCAACAGTTGAAAACAAATGGAGCATTAATGGCAGGGAGGGAGCCATTATTACGCCCGGGGATGCAAACGACGATCCGCGCAGGTATTCGGCATTTGACACGGAAATACTTGTTCGAAACAACAAATATCCTCAGCAATATCAACTGAGTGGTATTGATCTTTTCGGGAGGATCAGCAATCCCATACAGGCGCAAACAGATATAAAGGATATGTCGCTGCCTGCGCCACCGGTAGGGTTAAAAATAATGCAGGAGAAAGTTGACAATGACATTAAAAGCTGGCTGAATTTTTCCTACGGGCCCGAACAATACCTGAAAAGCCCGGATGCCGCTTTTTTTTCATTGTATAAAAAAGAGTACCGCTTATCAGAGACACTGGAAATAGCGTGTTCCTCTTTCAGGTTTGTAGCAACAGCCCGCGATGCAGCCGGTGATTATAATGATAAGGTTTTTGAAATGCGGGTGGCCGACGGCTACCAAATTCAAAGTCCCGATGGCAATACCATAACCCGTGATATAGAAAGACCGGAGGGATTGCCTTACCTGTCTATACATTTAACAAAAAAATCGGATGGCACGAGGCTACCTGCACGGGAAAGGATGCATTTTGACATTATCAAAATATTCAGTGGCGGCAGGCGATTCCTGATCACCACTTCAAGAGCCGATATTCCTGATAATGACAACGCAATACTGCCTTGTATAGGAGAACTGAAGGGTGACAGCCGGTTAAAGGAAATCTGGACGAAAGTCAACGCAAGAGCATTCTATAAGCCCCCGCAGCAGTGGAGAGTAAGAGCCACTAACACTTCCCAAACATTGTTGCTTGCGCGAATCCAGGCTGCCGTCCTTCGCGATATACCGTTATTTGACGAAGCAGGCGCCCCGCAGCAAAGCCGCCTGGTAACCGAATTAAAAATTGACCGGCAAATCTTCCGTTCCGGTTTTCTCAACAACCAGATCATCAGCGCTGAGGGGCAGATTTTGATCATAGCTCAGTCTTCCCCTGATTTACTGATCGTAGAAGGCGATCATACTGCCCTGAAAGGGAAGACCGTAAAAATCAGGCAAAATGAAAACAATACAAACGTAGCTGAACCCGGCACACTAAAAAACCTGAGATTTGATGCCTTAAGCGGGGAAAGCAGCCAGGCAGGCAAATTGTTGTTGAAGGTAGAAATGATGCAAGTTGATGAAGAAGGTGCACCCCTGACTGATGAAAGCGGAAGACAGCAGGTCATAGAGAAATGGATAACCGTTAATTTGCTCAGCGATGTATACCAGACTGCGCCGGGCGTTTTTGAAGTATTGACAATTTTACCGGAGAGCGCTCATAATGTTTTAACAACCGGCCAGGTTGCTTATTTTTTTCCCGATTACAGGCTTGATATCTCTTCCGTGATCGAGACGCCGGTTACCGCCGACAGCAGCATTGCCGTGGGGTATTTTGCGTTGACCACTACCGATTCCAGTGATCAGAAAAATGAAGGAGGGCTGTCAGCGCCAGTGCAGCACCTCAATACTATCACTACCCTGCCGCCGCAGGTAAGCCCGGTGTATCTCTGCGGCAGGAACAGCACCAACACTGAGCCTGCATATGTATCGCTTCCCAATAAGGAAGGACGATCAACGCTTTGCCTGCAGTGGGACGACGCTAATGGCTCACAGCCTCCCTACACTTATGAGTTGTCCAGGGGCCTGGACCTTACTATACTGTCCGTAGCCAAAAGCAAATGGATGGTGGAGGATGACGATTTTGTAAACAATACAGAAGTTAAAAACATACTACCGGCTGCTGAGTCTGTTAAGTCTGGCGTGTCGTTAGGCAATCTTTTACTGAATGCTCAGACTGGTTTGTATGAAACAACCTTTCCTGAAAACCTGTTTACGGAAAATGAAATGAAAAGCTGCCCCGGCTGCAGGATCAAGATAAGCAGCTATTACCTTATGGCTACAGGCTTTAATGGTAACAAAATATTTTTTAGATTACTTAATCCTGGTGAAAATCCTGTTAATGAAATCACCAATACAGAACCAGTAAATTTTGACCGCCTTGCTGATTGGGAAACCACCGGTATACCCGGCAATATAGAAAATCTCAAAAAGTTAGCCGATGCCTGCCCCGAAGCCTTTAACCTGGTAACCAAAGTACCGGTAAGAGAAACTCAATTCCTGGACGACTTACCCGGGCAGGGGAACGGCAAATTCTTCTACAAAGTAAGAGCGGTGGACAGGGCCGGTAACCGGTCTGAAAAATGGAGTGATTGCAGCATGCCGTTTTACCAGGTGGATACGAGGGTGCCGGAAGCGCCACAGGATTTTAGAATAGAGATTGGAGACCGGTGTGCGAGGTTGTTGTGGAGAAATCTGCCATTGTCGGGTTCATTTGACCGTTTCAAAATATTCCGTTTTGAGAACGACCAACCCCGGGATTATGCCCGACCCCACGCAACCGTTACCAAAACACAAATAACGCAGAGAGCTGTATATAAAAAGATACGAGCCATGCTGGGGTCAATTGCTGTACCGGTTGAAATAAAAATTGCCTTACCCGCCGGTACTCCCCAAAGCCTTGAACAAAGAATTCAGGAGGCAAAAGCTACTATCCAGGTTAATATTACTACTACAACTGATACGACAACCAATTTATTTACGAACCCTGAAGATTTTGAGATCATACATCAAAAGGTTGATGACGATACGGCCATACTGATAAAAACCATCAGGAGTCTTAAGTCAAATGTACCGGATGGCGTGCCGCTGAGACTAACTGTTAATGATGTTGTGGTGGAAGAAGACAGAAGTTGGTTAGAGTTTATTGAAGAAGGATTGGAGGGCGGTAATGAGTATTATTACAAAATAGCAGCAATAAACAGAATCAATTACGGTATGAATGATTCGCAAAAAGAACTTATACTGATCGGCAACGATTTAAATCTTGTAAAGATAAAAGCCATAGAAAGATCAATCTTGCTACCTACAAGACTTCAAGCTAAACGGATAACCATAACTAATTAAAGCAAAATTGTTGTCCGTTAAATAGTAGAATGAGTAGTAAAAATTATAAGTTGATTTTGTTACATATAAAGGCAGGTCTCTTTTTAGTAAAAGTAACTCTGGGAAATGAATCAGAGAATGCTATTATTAATAAAGCCTCGTTCAATGAAAGCAGTTGTGTATAAAATAATA
>CAKSVK010000184.1 GCA_934502905.1 uncultured Chitinophagaceae bacterium | reverse complement strand
TTGTTAAGCCCCAACAGTCAGCTGCCTAGTTTTTTACCTCCTGATCAAAACAATATTTTTTGTTTTCAGCCTTTCTGCCAGCCAGGGCTTCAGCTTTTCTTCTTCAACATCCTCCGGAGCGCTATAAAGCAGTATACATTGTATCTGAACACTGTCCGTGTTCGGGAATTGCTCAATTTTTCCCAGCGATATATTTTTTATGGCAGGGAAAAGAATATTTAATTCTTTGGTCAAGGTAGGATCATCCAGTTTGTACTTGTTTAATTCGCTTTTCAGATTATTGATCGCAATGTCTTTCTCGGAAAGCACATTTTCTTTTTTATTGATCTCGTTTAATATCTCGGTCTTTAAATCTTCATCGTTTTGCCTGAATGTAAGTTCCGTATTGGCTGCACCCATATTGAAAAGTATCCGGTTATACGTCTCAATCTCCTTTTCGCTCAGCTTGCGGTTTAGTAGAGCAAGCTCTACTTTTTTGGGATCGCTTTTGTAATCAATTTTTTTGTAAATAACCATATTGCCGTTGCTCACAAATTCTGTGTTGATAAACTGCTCCACTATTTTGGTATATTTTTTTTCATTCCAGAGCGTGTATGCGAGGTAAAAGCTGGGAATGATCATGATAAGGATCAGCGAAGTAATGCCTACCCTGATCTGCCTGCTATACCGTATGCTCTTAAAGCTTGCCGCCGGGTATTTCAGGTATTTCACCACGAAGAAAGTAGCGATACATATAAAGAAGCAGTTGATGGTATATAAATAAAATGCCCCGGCAAAATAAGGAAAGTTAAAGGTGGCGATCCCATAGCCGGCAGTGCACAGTGGAGGCATTAATGCTGTAGCGATAGCCACGCCCGGGATCGGGTTCCCTTTTTCAACCCGTGTTACGGCAATTACGCCTACCAGTCCTCCAAAGAAAGCAATAAGCACATCGTAAATATTGGGTGAGGTCCTGGCTAAGATCTCCGATTGTACATCCTTAAAAGGGCTGAAATAAAAGTACAAAGCAGAGACTAATAAACTTACCCCGGTAGCGATAACAAGGTTTTTCATAGACTTCTTCAATAACGGGAAGTCGTAAGTACCCAATGCAAAACCTGCGCCCACAATCGGACCCATCAACGGGGAGATCAGCATGGCTCCGATGATAACGGCCGTGGAGTTAACATTCAGCCCGACAGAGGCAATAATGATGGCGCACGCTAATATCCAAAGATTAGAACCGCGGAAAGAAATGTTGTTAAACACATTTTCCAGCACTTTCTTTTTATCTTCCTCTCCGTTGTGTAAGTTTATGAACTCAACTATTTTATTGCTCATATTCGTGCTATAATATTAGATAGATGTTCTGAACTGAAAAGCAAGATAAATATCAATTCAGAAAAGACATATTCAATTTTCATTATTGTTCTTAATTTGGCTTTTCAGAATCATATATCCCAAAATACCGCCGATAATAGATGCGGCAAAGATGCCGATCTTCGCTTGCACTTTATATGCTTCGTGCGAAAACGCAAGTTGTGTAACAAATAACGACATAGTGAATCCTATTGCACCTAAAAGCCCAAGTCCCAAAAGGCTTTTTAAGTTCATTCCTTTGGGAAAGGAAGCAATCCTGAGCTTCACACAGAGCCAGGTAAATAAAAATATCCCTACTGTTTTGCCAATTAAAAGACCCAGCGCAACACCCAATGCTACATTTGTACTGAAGATCTCTTTTATATCAATGTCCAATAAGGAAACGCCGGCATTGGCCAAAGCAAAGATCGGAATGATAATAAAAGTTACAATCGGGTGCATGGAATGTTCCAGTATTTGTAAGGGTGGAATAGCTTTATCGGTATTGCTTTTCACTTCATCGAGAATATGCAACTGCTCATTGGTGAGGGTTGGTATCTTGCTGTTGGAATCCGCCTCTTGAAACCGGTCAAGATAATTTTTGATCTTCCGGATATAATCGTTCTCGCTTAGCTTCACATTGGCAGGAATCGTAAAGGCCGCCAGGACGGCCGCAATAGTGGCATGAACGCCCGATAACAGGAACGCCGTCCAGACACCGCCGATACCGAAAATGGCGTAAAAAAGGATACTCCTTATACCTGCTTTATTGCCTAAATACATGATCACCAGGAACCCGAATCCAAGCAGCAGGTTCGATACCGAAATATCTGACGTGTAAAAAAAGGCGATCACCAAAACAGCTCCCAGGTCATCTACAATGGCTAAAGCGGTAAGAAATACTTTTAAAGCCAGGGGAACTCGCTTACCCAGCAAATACAATACCCCCAGGGCAAAAGCAATATCTGTAGCCATCGGGATACCCCAGCCATGCTGCACTTCGCCGGAAGGGTTAAAAGCAACATAGATAGCGGCGGGCACGAGCATACCGCCTATGGCAGCTGCAATGGGCAGTAACGCTTTCCTGGGGTTTGACAATTCCCCGGCTACTATTTCCCGTTTTAATTCAAGTCCTACCACAAAAAAGAAAACAGCCATCAGCCCATCGTTGATCCAATGGTGCAGGTCATATTCCAGGTAGGTTTTCCCGTCCCATTGAAAGCCGAACCTGTGCTCCAAAAAATGATGATAATCGTGCGCCCACGGAGAGTTGGCTAAAATCAATGCTACAATCACACTCATGCCCAGTACAAGTCCGCTGGACTTCTCATTCTGGATGAATTTTTGAATGGGATATACAACTTTGTCAATCTGGTACTTTTTTGAACGGCTCATGCTTATGATCGGTATATAAATACGAAATAGACAAAGGTAATCTTTAAAAAAATTTAATGACTTCCAAATTGTGGTCGCTAAAAACGATCTTCATAGCCAGCTTGACAATTTTTTATTCTAATAGCTATAAAAGCTCTTTTCATTTCAATTAATGCTATTGAAGTAAATTCAATAGTGCAGTCAAATATTCTTATCTCCCCAATGCCATACGACTGTGATGAATAAAATACTAACAGCTATGAAATAAATGCTGCAGCATAAAAAGTACCTCGGACTGTTGCTTCGTAGGCTATGCTGATGGCACATGCCCAAAAACCTTATTTATGTCATCTCCACCATTGTTGTTTATCATATTGTTTCATAAAGCGGATGTTTATTTTTGCTTTTGAAGCTGTAGTATTAACCCGAAGAATATATTATTTACCTGGCAGGGTAATGAAAGCAGTATTTTTATACCTTTGCAAAAAATTACAGATCGTAAGTATTATTTGCTTGAAACAGTTATCTAAAATAGCGAGTGTTTTTGTAATGTTGATTATGCTTTTGAGCATAATGAAAACCTCTATTCTTTATACTGTTTATGAATATGACAAAGCCTTCTTTATTGAATTGTTCTGCGTCAACAAGGATCGCCCTCAATTAAAATGTAATGGTCATTGCAAATTGGCCCAAATGCAGCGAGAGGAAAACGAAAAAAATGCGGACAACATCCTGAAGCAATTACAGTCTGAAATCGTTTATTTTTCTCCGGTATCAATGTCGCTAATAGACAAGGATTGCTTTTTAGTGACCAATAAAATACAATTTCCTTCCTACCACAATCAACTGTATTCATTCCTGTTTACTGCTAAGCTGATAAAGCCACCAGCAACATTACTCGGTTAGCAATACAGCTAATATCATCTTGTTTTTAAGCGGTGAAAACTTTTGTGTACCATAAGTGTGCAAGGGTTGCCTTGCATGCATGATCAACATATTCATATATGCTGATGACACTGTTTTCTTTCTGCTTACCAGTTTTCCTGTGTATAATTTGATACGACCAAGAAGCGTCGGCGCTTACAGCGACCTGCTGCCTGTCAGATATTTTTCACCAGACTTTCGTCAATAATGAAAAAAGCAATATTTTTTTTCACCACCCTGTGCTTATCGGTGATGTCGTGCACCAAAGAAAAAACGGATTATGAAGCAGAGATAAATACGGTAGTGACGGAACATTACGAGTTTAAAGAAGCTGCTGCCATCAGCAGTGAAGGCTATACTATCAGCATTGAAGCGCTGAACGGGACTTTTTATAAAGGGTACAACGAAATCCGGTTGAAGATCACGGATACCCGTACCAATGAAAATATACATGCGTCTTCTGTAACTTTTTTACCGGTTATGTCTGGCGCTGACGGAAGCAACACTTCCTGTCCACACCTGTACGATTTGACTTATAACACCGATGATAAATATTTTACAGGATATGCGGTATTTACAAGCGAGAGCAATACAAACGGAAGCTGGGAGCTTTACACCAGCTTTGTTGTAAATAATAAAAACTATCCGGCCAAGCAAAATATTACTGTTCAGGAGCAACCCAACAAAAACCTGAATATGACTGCATTTACGGGAAAAGATGGTGAGCAATATATCATCGCTTTGGTGTCGCCGCAAAAGCCGACAGTTGCCGAAAACGAGCTGATAGCAGGGATTTACAAATTCAACCAGCCAGCCAGTCCTCCATCCGGGAGTTTCCCTGATCCTTCGCAGCTCTCCTATACAGCTGTAAGCAATTATACGTTGCAGCTCGACCCGCGAATGCCCGAACCTTCTATGGGAAATCATTCTTCGATCAATAATAAGGATCTGACACAGCAAAGCGATGGCTTGTATTACGGTGTTGTCAATTACACTATGACTGGGAACTGGACACTGAATTTTATTATGCTGAACCAGAACGGTAAGATACTGAAAGGAACCGAAGTGCCAACCGATTTTACACCGGGCGTGGAAGGCGTAAAAAGTGACCTATACATTGATATTTTATTCTAAGATTTATGAAGAAGCTATATACTATTTTCTGGACTCTTTTTCTTGGAATGAATGCAAATGCGCAAAATACGCAAGCGCAAAAGGATACGGCTAAAGTGCTTGAGGAAGTAAAAGTAATTGCCATTGCCAAAAAGAAAATACAGACCGAAATGAAAATGGCGGTTTCGGTAGATGAGTTTTTAGCATCTTCCGATAATATCAGTTTCATAAAACGAGGCGCTTACGCCTGGGAACCTTTGCTCAATAATATGAGTACGGAACGCTCTACCGTTACTATTGACGGTATGCATGTTTTCGGCGCATGTACGGATAAAATGGATCCGATCACTTCGTATGTGGAAAGCAACAATCTTTCTGCTATTGATATAAAATCCGGGCAGGAAGGCAGCCTGCACGGCGCAACCGTTGCGGGAAGCATTGACCTGAAAAGAAAGAGTACGCCGTTCAGCCCTGAAAAAAAATATAACGGCGCTTACCAAACCGGTTTCGAGTTCAACAACAAACAGTTTTTCAACCTGGGAAACCTGTCTTACGCAAGCGATAAATTTGTAGCCGACGGAAGTATCTCCTTCCGCAAAGCAGGCAATTATTATGATGGAAATAACAATGAGGTAAACCATTCGCAATACAATAAATTCAATACCTCCGTAGCGCTTGCTTATAAAACAAGCCCGTTTTCCGCGGTAAGAGTGGATGCTATTTTTGATAAGGCAAAAAATGTAGGCTTTCCCGCGCTTCCCATGGATCTGTGGCTTTCACGGGCGATCATTACATCTGCCTCCTACAAACAATTATTTCAGCACGGACTGATAAGGGCTTGGGACACGAAGGTATATTATAATGCGGTAGAACATTATATGGATGATACACATCGCCCGGAAAATTTGGTTCACATGGATATGCCGGGCTGGAGCACTACCTATGGGTTGGTTTCAAGAGCCAATTTGAAGCGCGGTGATTACAGTGCCGAAATCCAACTGAACGCATACCATAATTTATCCATTGCAGAAATGCGTATGTATCCGCAAGACCGGAGCAAACGCACCATGTTTGCATATAGTTGGCCCTGGGTTACAACACGGTTTACAAGTGTTGCCATGAATAATTCCTGGGATATTTCAGCGAACAGCCGGGTGAACTTCGGCGGTTCGCTGGGCTATAACTACAACCGTTCCAAATATGTGGAGTTCAACTGGATCTTCCATCCCGGAACAGCACAGGAAAAAAGCAGGATATTGCCGGGGCTGCATGCAAGTTATCAGCTTACGATCAATCAATTCAACTTTTCGGCCGGCGGTGGGTACGGACACAGAGCGCCATCTGTTTCGGAAGGATACGGGTATTATATCTACAATAGTTTTGACCGGTACGATTATATCGGTAACCCTGACCTGAAAAATGAAATTTCTTACGAAGCCAATGCGAGCGCGGGGTTTAAAAACGAAAGGATGGGTATAGAAGCCAAAGTGAACTATTTCTATATTCAAAACTATATCATTGGGAGAATTTTGAGTTTGGGAAGCCCTATGAATTACCAGTCGGTCGGTGTAAAAGGATATACCTCACTGGATCATGCCAGGCTTTTCAATATGGCGATTAATGCCAATTACAATATCCTGCAACATTTACACTGGAAGGGAACGCTCACGTATGCACGCGCAACGGATGATAAAGGCGGGAATCTGCCGTTCATCCGTCCGTTAAGTTATCAAACCTCCCTTCACTTTATGTATAAACAGTTCGGTATCCAAACCTCGCTGAACGGCGATCTTACACAAATAAATTACAGCCCGGAATATGGCGAAGATCAAACACCGGCATATATGATCTGGAATATCTCTGCGAATTACAGCTTTAATATCAAAAATTGTAAAACTGTTTTGCAGGTGGGCGCGGAAAACTTATTGAACGAATACTACAGCACTTATGCAGATTGGGGCAATATACCCAGGATGGGACGTAATATTTTCACTTCCTTAAAATTCAGCTTTTAGCAATGAAAACCGTTTATAGTGTTTTATTGATGGC
>CAKSVK010000183.1 GCA_934502905.1 uncultured Chitinophagaceae bacterium | reverse complement strand
TAGTGTTACTATGAAAAAAGAATATGAATTAGGCATTGATAAGAGGGTTTGGTTTTGGGATATGTTCACATTCAAAAAAAGCAGGCGTAATGCCTTAGCTAAGAACTTATATAGTATTGTTAAAAATTGATCTTATTCAGGTGTATTTATGATGAAGATAATTTCAGTCATCACCCTATTGTGCAGCACTTTGCTATCACACGGGCAGCTTTTTCAAAAGAAGGATTTTATGCCTGGAATAAAAACTGTAAAAGTAAAATATTTCAGTGGAACCGGTGGTAAAGGTTTTTGGAGCGAGGAAAAGCTGGATTCATTAGGCAGAATAATAGAAAAAAGCAGGTATAGAAAAGACAAACTGACGGAGAGAACTGTTTATGATTATAACAGCAGAAATGATATAATTGCCCGGATAACCGTTCATAATATTAATTTCCCCATAGATACAAGCAGGTATGAGTACCTGTACACAAATAATATCATATCATTTGAAAAGAGGATAAATTCAAGCCACGATTCTGTTGTTAATAGGCTCATTTATGATGAAGGAGATTCCATTTTAACCTACCGGGAAACTTCCTATACTTACATCTCAGATAGGAAAA
This sequence comes from uncultured Chitinophagaceae bacterium, assembly GCA_934502905.1. GTDB lineage: Bacteria > Bacteroidota > Bacteroidia > Chitinophagales > Chitinophagaceae > Agriterribacter. Next base: position 6,290 of record CAKSVK010000183.1, on the reverse strand, counting down.
AATACTATAATACATCACGAACTTATATTTTACACTGTAAGGATAACCTGCTTACAAAGCTGGAGATTGTAAATAGCAAAGAAGAGAAAGAAATAATGGAATATACTTATTATCGTAATGGCAATTTAAAGCGAAGGGTTATAAAAAGGATACCGGAACCTGAATATAAGATTGATTATACCGGAGGGCCGGGCAGCGATGATCAGTCTTACAGGTATACATACAGGCAGGGGCGGGTTAAAACACTATATGCCATTGCAAATAACAGAACATATACAATAGCTACTTACAGGTATGAAAAATAAAACCGTGTGATAACCTGTAAAAAGGAAAATTTTGTCTTTTAATCTATATAAGTGCAGATAATAATAACCCTTTAAACACTAAGCAATGAGATATCTCTTTCTTGCAACAACAATGCTTGCTCTGGCTTCCTGCGGAACCAACAAATTTTTAACGTCTTCAACGAAATCTAATGAAATTGCAAACATTAGTTATTTCACACCGCTCACATATATTCAGTATATAGAAAAGGGAAACAAAGCTGTTTTGAGTGACTCTTTGTCTGCCATATCCCAATTTAAGGTGGACTCCCTGCTGAATGCAAAAAAGGCTACCCTTCGTTTATCAGGAAAAATTGTTGTACATAACGACACGCTTACACAAAAAATGGAGAAAGAGCTGGCTTACCTGGTAAGACTGATCTCTCAAAAGAAAAAGATTGAAGACATTCCTATAACACCAACGATTGATTCAATTCTAAAGAGCAGCCATCAAAGGTTTGCACTCGCCACTATAGCAACAGGCTTTGGCAGGAGAAAAGGGAACTATGGCGGGCAGGTTGCCAAGGGGGCTGCTATTGGTATATTAACGTTGGGTATGGCTGTGCCGACACCCGTAAAATCTAACTTAACGCTTTATGCTTTCATTTTTGATGTCCAAAAAAATGAAATAGCGTATTACAAAAGATCTTTGCCCGTAGAAAAGGAGCCTACAGATGAGAAAGCAATTGAAAAGCAGCTTGCCGGGCTTTTTGAAGGATACTTATATTAAAATATTTTGTGAATGAAAAACTGCATATTCATTATTGCCGCTTTATTGGCTTTTTATTGCACTGCTAAAGGGCAATCAAAATTTACAAGACAAAACAGGGCAATGCTGAAGGATTTCTTTTTGTACTCGTGTATAAAGTATGGTTTTGAAGATACAGACATAAAGAAAAAAGACCACTCCGGTGCTGTTTATATTGATTTGTTGAGGTATAATTTAGAAGCCATCCATAAAACGGATAGCCTAGCAAAAGCATTTATAGCTTCAATTGAACCGACACCTTATGAGAACAGGAACACAAAAGGTATCATCATAATGAGCATTGAAAAGTATAAAAGCAAAAAAATAGATAAGTTTATTACATCAATGGATGTGTATATGATGAAAGAATAGACTAACAACATCTTTATTTATAGTGAGATCATTTATTGGCATTGTTCTTTTCATGATACGTTCATGAAGCGTACATAGTAAAGCTGGGCATATTACTAAAATGCTTTTCTTATGAGTATAATTATTGCAGGCAGAAAGTTTTGGACTGTCATTATAATTATTAGCATAATATTTTTAAACGCTTGCGATCCTTCGAGGGTTATTCTGTTTAACAATAGCATGAAGTCGGGCATGCTTGTTTGTGGCTCAAAGAAAATTGAACTTTTAATTAAAAAAGGCATGTCTGGTTCTGATATGTTAATGGTAAATGGCGTTTCCCAACAAGATACTTTTGAGATAAAACGCTTTTTTATCAATGAGAATGATCTGTCTGGAGAAGTGCAGAAAGAAGATGGTTCTAATATTTTTTATGTAAAAGGAGTAAGGTTCAACAAATCCGATACACTGAAGGTTTTGTTTCTGTTTAACAACTGTGAATTTGAACGAAATTACCTTTTAGGGAATACCAAAAATTTGAGATAGCAAAAGGATAGACATAATTGACAATGACACATCTGGTGATGCTACGTATAATAAATTGCTATTGTATATATTATGGCTATGCAGCTCGCTCAGGGGCAGTCATCGCTGCAATGGACAGCATTGATCCAAAAAAAGGCAAAAATCTTGTGCTGCGGGAAGATATGACAGAAGTAACTGACCACGACTTTTATCTTTACCGCAATTGTATTTACAATCTCCGGTTAAAGTCAGGTGGAAGATATATGGCACGGTTGATAGATATACAACGACAGCCTGTTTTTTTTAAGCCACGTAAATGAGGCTGTAGCGCACAAAGAGAAGGAGCGAAATTGGATACGCTGGCTTTGGGGTTTAAAGATATAAGCAAGTTGTTGCTACTGGCTGACAAAATGCTCGGGATATTCCGTAATATCGATTCGTTCTTTAAGTTGTATAAGCGTCGTTAGTTTAAAAGTACCATAAAATGAATAAATGATGCCCCTAATTTCTTTTTTAGAATCTTCAGTCCTCGGGCTTTTTGGTTTTTTACCGTGCTTACGGTAACACCCAATTCTACAGAAATGCTTTTATGGTCAAGTCCCTGCTGGTAATACAAGTTCATTACCTTACAGGGCTACACATCTTGAAGTCAAAACATACAAAAGCGTGCAAATTAAACGTTTGCAGGCTTTTTGTTTTTTACAGCATCCTGATTCATTCAATTATTCGCATAAAACAAGTGAGTAATTCAGTGAGTCGATTCCCCGCATACCTTTACTCACTGGAAACGTTGTAACGAATTGTAAAATAACGTGTTCAACCGTTGAACATCTTGACTACCATAGGCTGCAAGGCTAATTTTGTTCACCATAAATGATGTATTATCATGAGTACAAATTATTCCTTGCTCTTCTACTTGAAGAAACCAAAAAACTATGTGTGCGGCCCTAAGCCGATTTACATGCGTATCACCGTGGCCGGTGAACCCAAGGAGGTGTCCATCGGCCGCGAGTGTGACCCCTTGCGGTGGAACGCCAAGGCCAATCGTGCCAAGGGAACGAAAGAAGAAATCCGTAACCTGAATGCCTATCTCGACACGCTGGAACGGAACGTGGCCAATGCCCACCTGCAACTCGTAAAGGACGGTACGGAAATCACCGCCGAAACGCTGAAACTGAAATACCTTGGCAAAGACATGCAGCAGCGGTATTTGATGGAAACGTTTACCGAACACAACCGGAAGATGGAAGCGTTGCTTGGGAAAGGCTTTAAACCCAACACGCTGAAAGGCTACAACACCTCAATAGGCCATCTCACCGCATACCTATTGAAATGCTACGATGAAGTGGACATCGATATCCAGCGCATTGACCATGCGTTCATCACAGGCTATGAGTTTTTCCTCCGCTCTGATATGGGATGCAGTGCGGTGTCGGCAGCCAAGTACATGAAACACCTGCGTAAAATCATAAACCAGTGTCTTGCACACCGATGGATTACTGAAAACCCCTTTGCGTTTTACAAAACGAAAGCCAAGCCAAGGGAAAAGGAATTTAATTGAGGCAAATCCGGGTATAAAAACCAGCGACATGGCGAAAAAACTTGGTGTTTCAAGTGCAACAGTGAAAAGGATGTTGGACAGTCTTTTGTCGGCAAAACTGATAGAAAGACACGGAATCGGCCCCGGGTCTTATTATACACTGTTATAGTCATCGGCTCACCATTGGTTCTTACTGGCTCATATCGGCTCATTTCAGACACCGTGTTTCTAAATCTGCACAAACCAAGGCATTTTCACCGCTTAGGCCACCGAACGCAAGGCGAGGGAATTGGGTCAAGGGCGCCGGAGGGCAAAGGCCTGCGGGCAGCGGCGTTTATATACCCTTGACCTTTCCCACGCCGAGGGTAATTTTGGCCGGGCGGTGCAAAGGCCGGATATCCTGAACCATCCGTAAACTCACCTCCTGATACCCCGTGACTGCGCTTTCTTTTTCCGTTTGCGCCGCTTTTCCTCCTCCTCGATGGGGTTTTGCTGCTCACCCGCTACATCCACCGGAGCCATCAGCAATCCCAATAGGTCGGCAGCCATGCTGCCCGTGGTGGCCAGCATTTCGCCCACGTTTTCGAACATGCCTTGGGCAACATCATGTGCCAGTTCCATCGCCAACGGCTTACCCTGCGGATGCCGCTCGGTTAATTCCGTGAGCGTGTGCATCTGCGCTTTTTGCTGTGCCGTGCCGTTCTTCATCGTGTTGGCATATTGCAGGCTGTCTTTCAGGTTACGCTCAAAATCGAACAGTTCATCGAACAGCGTTTCGCCGGACTGCTTGAACGCCGTGCGGTCGAACTGCCCCAGCTTCCGCGAATGGGATTTGTTTTTGCCGCGTGACGTGTTCTGCGGGCTTAGCTTGATTTTATTGGTGATGTCCTTGCGGCTCACGATAATCTGGACGTGCATCTGCCGCCCCTCCTTGCGTTCCCCTTTTCTCTTTTGCCCGCTTTTCACCTCCCTGTCGTTGTGGCCGTAATAGCGGTGGTTTTCCAGCTTGCCGAACCAAAGCAAATCGCTGTGGCTGTCGATGCCGGGGCGTTTGAAGTTACGGGCATATTCGTCCATTACCCTCGTGGCAAATTCCTTTAGCTTTTCCCTTGCCCCGTCCTCGCCGTATTTGGACACGAGGTGCGCCAGTTCCTTGTGGCTGGGGCTGACGTTAATGAGGAAGAACTTGCTGTCGTCCCTGCCCAGCTTGGCTACGTTGCGGTCTATGCCCATCCTTACTTCGTGGGGTTTGATGTCGCTGGCCGTCCCGTTGAACCAACGCTCCGGCTTATTTTCCATCCCGTTTTCGGGCTTCATCCGGTTTTCCTTTTCGAGGTAATGCACCAGCGCACCGCTGCTGCCCTTGTTGTCGCCCGTTTCCGACTTGGTGATGTTTATGTACATACGTTACAGATTATCCAGTGATTGCCTTGCACGCCCAGCCAGTTCCTCCTTTTTGGCCGCCGATACAGGCCAGCCGAGGGTTTCCCTTTGGGTAATGTAGTAATCCAGTACCTGCCGGAACCTGGACTTCAATGTTTCCCTTTCCCGCATGTTGCCAAGTATCTTTTTCAGTGTACCGTCCACCAGTTTCAGGTAGCCGATGGTTTCCCTGCCCATGATGGTTGCCTCCGACTGCCCTTTGCCGATGTTCTTCAAAAGCGGGCTTTGCATCTTGGCGATGGCCATCAGTTCCTCCATTGCCGAATACATCGGCACCAGCATATCACCCTCCTGTTTGCGGATGAACGAGAGGATGCGGCTGATACCGCTTGACAGTTCCTTTTTCAGCACCTCGTCGTTCAGGTCGGCGGGGTCTTTCTTGCTTTTGTAGAAATAATCCACCATCTGCATGACCACTTCCCGCTTGGTGCGGACAAGTTTCCGCGCAAGCAGGGTGAGCCGTTCGTCCACCGCCTCGGGGAAACGGACGGATTTCGTGTTCTCGTCAATCCTGACCATTTACCCCTCCCTCCCCGTGGATGATGAACCTGAACCTGCTGCCCTTGGCCGGATGCCATGAGGGGCGGTACCCCAAGTAGCCATAGGCCACCAGTTCCGACAGGCATTTGTGGTAGGTGGCGATGGAGCGTATCCGCGAGAAGCGCATGAGTTTCCGGCGGCTGGCGTGGAAATGATTATTGGGATTGCCGCAATCGTGGTGGTAGAACAACGCCGCCACCAACCCGATGTGTGTGGGCAGTAAACGCCTATCATCGCCAACCCGCTCAAAGAACGCACTGAATGCGTGCTTGGGCAATTCCATCCGTTCACCCATTGCAGTTACCTCCCTCCATCATTTTCCTGATGTCCTCCCTGCGGTAGTACATGCTGCCGCCCACCTTGCGGTACGGCAACGTGCCGCCCGCACGGAGGTTCTGCAATGTACCGGGCGATATTCCCAGCAGCCTGCGCACCTCGGCACTTTTCAGCCATTCCCTGTCAAGGCCTTCTTTTTCCCTGCTCCCGATGATTTGCTTGAACTCTTCCAGCATTTCCCGCTTGAACTGCCGGAGGTCTTCCCGTGTGACGATGTCTATTTCCATATCTCTATCATTATGTTCCCATATCCATATATCCCGATAGCGGGATATTGATTTACGCCGTTTACACGGCATATGGTATACCGCCAAGTATACCGAAACCTTATGCTGGGGCTGTGCCACCGTATTAGGGTATCCCCGGAGGATACCCGAAACCCCCATGGCGATAGCGTGGGGGCAAGCAAGTAGGGCTATGCCCAACTTCCGCTTGCTCCATTCCCATCGGGGAATGGCAACTTGGCGGAACGTGCGAACAGCACGGT
>CAKSVK010000182.1 GCA_934502905.1 uncultured Chitinophagaceae bacterium | reverse complement strand
GTTTACGATTTTATTCGTAAACTAAAATACGATTCTATTCGTAATAAAACGTAAATATTTTGTGAAAGCTGTTCATCAACCGAAGCAGGCGCCTGTTTTGTTAGAAAATGAACTTCGTCGGACGGGTAAAAATAAACGATGAAAGCAGCAGGACTAACATATATCATTACCGCAGGTCAATATTCTTCGGACTGCTGCTTTACCCATTGATTTTACTGGTCATAAAAGATATCTTTAAGAAATAAGAAAGATAAATCCTTATCTATGCTGAGATATTTCAACTCCTTTTTGAAAGCAACGGCGGCCTGCCTGCTGTTATCCGGTTTCTTTATTATATCGTACACGGCAGGGCAATACTCGTTCCTGGGTATTTCCATTATACTGCTGGGCATACTACTGTATGTGACGCGCAATATGATCGTTAAATCGACGCTGCATAACAGATACAAAAATATGCTTGAGCTTATACTCACCGGTGTGATCTGTCTTTTTTTCGGATTACTATTACTCGACTATTGGGGGATAATTGCCATTGAGTTGTAAGTTCATATGGTCACTGCTGCTGCCATCGCATCTATATCCTGCTGCCACATACATTTGAAATGTTTTTTAGGGCAGGTCCGGGTACCATAGTTGGAGCAGGGCTGGCACGGTAGCCCGGGAACAATGTAATTGGTATGTTTCGGTGTAGCAGCGCTTCCGTAATAAGGTTCCACATCCAGCTTGGGAGAAGTACCTCCCCATATTGCGATCACTCTTTTTTGAAAGGCGCAGGCTATATACTGGAACCCGGTATCGTGCGACACTACCATTTTTGCCCTCCGCACAATATCAGCAGATTCATTCAGGCTGAATTTACCACATGCATTATAAATCTTTACGGGATCTATACTACTGATCGCCTCTCCCTCATCGCGGTCTTCTTTTCCTCCTACCAGTATAACCGGGTATTCAATTTTGCTGCACAATTCCTGCAGCTTCTTTACCGGAAGCTTTTTGGTGTAATACGAAGCACCGATAACCACCGCTACGAATCCCATCTGGTGAGATACCGGCAGATCTTTTTCGATCTGTATCTCCTGGTCTTTCGGAATATAATAATCCAGCCCTTTCCCATCATCTTTTATACCCAATCTCCGTAAGGCCCCCAGGCTCCTTTGGGAAATATGTATACCAGGCATAAGGTTGATGCCGAACTTTGTCAGCAGGAATTTTTGAATGCTGAGCTTGCGATAGCTCAGCCATTTTGTTCTGATATCTGTTTTCAGGTACAGCCGGAGGGTCCTGAGGTTTTTATGCAGATCTATAATATAATCAAACCTTTCTTCACAGATATCCTCAATTGTTTCGTTGAAATCATTATCGAAATAATGGAACCTGTCAATATAAGGATTGGCTATAGTGACATCCCTGAACCGTTTCCGGGTCAGAAAATGCAGCTCTACGCCGGGCAACTGCTGCTTGAGACAGCGTATTGCGGGAGTGGTGAGCACGATATCTCCGATGGAGGATAGCCGGATGATGAGCACCTTCAAATGATCGCGCCCTTTGAATTGTGATGTCCCGGAAATAGTGTGTGCAGGTGTGGCCATGCCGCTAAGATAATAGAAAGTGAACTATGCCGTACTCAGTGGGATTCTACACCATCGGTTTCCACGTAGTTGAGGTCTTTGCCAAACGTTTCCCTGGTAAGCAGAACAGCAATCGTACCAATAGCCATGATAATAACGGCAGACATCCAGCCGCCGGTAAAGTAATCTGTAACATTGCGTACACCCTGGAAAAGAGGCAGAATAAATATAGCCAGCATACCCCTTACCATATTAGGAATGGTGGTAGCGGCAGTTGACCGGATGTTGGTACCAAACTGTTCGGCGGCCATCGTTACAAATATTGCCCAGAACCCGGTACCGAAGCCCAGACCTGCACATATCCAGTACATGGCAGCGGCCGTCCCGTTTTGCAACGTGGCAAAATAAAGTATCATAAAAAACACTGTAATGCCATAGAACAGGAGCAGCGCTTTTTTCCGGCTTCTGAACCACTGGCTTACAAAACCAATTGTTATATCCCCGATGGAAATACCGACGTATGCAAACATGATGGCACGCCCCGGATCGATCTTATCTGTGATACCCATTACTTTTCCAAACTCACTGGAAAAGGTAACCAGCACGCCGATAACGAACCAGGTAGGTAACCCTATCAGGATACCGGTAAGATAGCGCTTAAACCGATCGCCGTTGGTAAAAAACATCAGCAGGTTGCCACGGGATACATTGAGCTTTTTGGTTTCATGAAACATGCCGGATTCGAAGACGGATATACGAAGGATGAGCAGCATTAAACCCAGCCCGCCCCCGATAAAATAACAGATACGCCAGCCATCGGGATAATCAAATATTTCTTTCATGATAAAAGCCAGCACGGCGCCTGTTAGTCCAATGCCCGCCACCAGTGAAGTAGCGATCCCCCTTTTTTCTTTAGCGGTAATTTCCGATACCAGGGTAATACCTGCACCCAGCTCGCCGGCCAATCCTACGCCCGCGATAAAACGGATGATCTTGTACTGATCTACCGTTTGTACAAATCCGTTGGCGATATTGGCAACAGAATACAACACGATGGAACCAAACAGTACACTCAATCTTCCTCTTTTATCTCCCATCACCCCCCATAATATGCCGCCCAGGAGCAAGCCCCACATCTGCCAGGTAAGGATCCCCTCCCCTTCTGTCAGTATCTGTTCTTCTGTTAACCCCAGGTCACGCAGGCTGGGAATACGGATGATGCCAAACAGCAGCAGGTCGTAAATGTCTACGAAATAACCTAATGCAGCAACGATCACAGCGATATTGAATATGGAAGCAGCGTTTTTGGGTTGTGTCATCTGAAATAAATTAGGAGGCTTTGGTATCGTTAATATTCGTTCTTCTTTTACCAAAAAATAATTTCCAGAAAACAGGCACCGTGGTCACCATCACGATCACAATCACGATTACCTCAAGATGATCTCTCAGCTCAAAACCAAATTGCTTTCTTATCCATATCTGCAGGAAATGCCCGGCAAATATCATACTGATCACCCATAGCAGGCACCCGGCTATATTATAAAACATAAATTTCTTCCTGTCCATCGTGACTATCCCCGCAACAATAGGAGCAAAAGTACGTACGACCGGTAGGAAGCGGGCAAAAACAATAGCAGTTCCCCCATACTTTTCAAAAAATTCATGGGCGTCATGCAGGTAGTGCTTTTTAAACAGGAAGCCATCCTTCCAGTTCATCATGGAGGGGCCGATCTTCCTGCCGAACCAGTAGCCGACCATATTTCCTATAATTCCCATTACCGAGATCATACCCACCAACAAAAACAGGTCCAGCCATTCATTCTGCACCATTTCCATGCTGAATGTCTTATAGAACTCACGCATGAGATCACTGCTATAAATGCCTGCAACAAACAATAATCCGTCCCCGGGTAAAAAGAAACCTGCAAACAGGCCGGTCTCAGCGAAAATGATAAAAAGGATCAACCACAATCCGCCGTTTACAATATAAAACATCGGGTTCAGCAGATCCTTCCAGCCGAATGGTCTTTTAAGCTCTACCTCTTTTTTTTCTTTGATAGCCTGCACCGTTGTTGTCAGCGCCGGGTAACCTTCGTGGCTGACAGAAACCGTACCGGTACCGTTTAATATGATTTCTGCATATCCATGCTCATCTGTTGTATATTGCGCAGACGCCCCGTTATATTCTACCGTGATTTCCTGGAGCGGCTCTTCATACTGGTTAACGAACTGAACTTTTATTTTTTCCTGGGCGGAAGCGGAGAGGAATGAAAAAACAACTAAAACCAGGCTGATAAATCTCTTACACATTGAATTACTTTTTCTACTTTGCCGCAAAAATGCAACATCCTTTTCAATAAGCAACAAGTTTTAACTTGTTTCTATAATTTATAACAAAACAACTACAATCAATTGATTAACAGCAGCTTAATCTGCAGTAAACGTTTTGGCTTTCTCATCGTCGAATTCGCCCTCAGACCGTGCGATCACACAGCTTGCAAGCGTATTTCCGATAATATTCACGGAAGTACGCGCCATGTCCATCAACTCGTCTATACCATAAATAGCCATAATAGGCCAAAGAGGAAAGTTGAAGGTAGAAGCTGTAGCGATCAGGATAACCAGGGAGGCACGGGGTACAGCCGCTACCCCTTTGCTGGTGAGCATGAGCGAAAGCCCTATCATAAACTGTTCGCCGAAAGACAGATCAATTCCCGCCGCCTGGGCCACAAAAACAGAAGCCAGGGACAGGTACAGGGTCGTTCCGTCGAGGTTAAAGGTATAACCTGTGGGAATAACAAAAGAAACAATTTTACGGGGTACCCCGAACCGTTCCATATTTTCAAGCGCACTTGGCAACGCCGAGTCTGAGCTGGTGGTTGCAAAAGCAATGGATGCCGGCTCTTTCACGGCTTCAATAAATTTCTTCAGGGGGATCTTTGCCACAAACAAAGCAATTGGTACCAATACCAGCACAATAAATGTTATCAGGGCAAGATAAAGGGTGATCAGCAGCAGGAAGAGGTTCTTCAATATGTCTATACCCAGGTGCCCTACGGTAACCGCAATAGCCGCACCTACCCCGAACGGGGCAAAATACATAATGATATGTGTGAACCGGAACATGGTTTCACTCAGGCTCTCGGTAAATTCCAGCAGCGGGCGTTTCTTTTGTTCGCTCAGCATCGCCAGCGAAATGCCGAAGATGAGGCTAAACACCACGATTGGTAAAACATTTCCCTCGTATATAGATTTGATGATGTTCTCCGGAAAAATGTCGATAATATGATCATCCCATTTTTTCCCCGCTTCATCCGGCAACCGCCCCAGCAGATCGGAAGGATAGGCAACATTGGCGCTGTCAAGAATAGCCAGCACATGTTCCTGCATCTTTTTGGTATCGGACTTTGGCACTTCCTTCAACAAACTTTCGGGTACTTCTATTCCTTTACCCGCCTGGGTGATGTTGATGAAAACGATCCCGATGACCAGGGCAAGCGTTGTAACCACTTCAAAATATACCAGTGATTTCCATCCCATACGTCCCACCTGCTTCAGGTTGGAGTGGCTGGCAATACCAACCACCAGGGTGGAAAACAACAGGGGCGCCACAATGGTTTTTACCAATCGCAGGAATATTTTGCTCAGGAACTGCAGCTGTTGCGAAAACTCCCTGAAATCAAGCCCTATTTCAATACCGATCGCCATTGCCACCAGTATCCAGGTAGTAAGCGACCTCTTATAAAAGGCAAATACTACCAGGGAGATTATAAAAAGCCAGCGGCTGAAAAACAATACTTTCTCAGGCACCGCTATCCACCCCTCTGCTTCTACAAAATGAAGGATAGCAATGACCGTAAAAAGTATAAAGGAGAGAACACCTGCTTTTTTTTTGTTCATACACGTTAGACCTGGTGACAAGTTTTCAAAACTAACAGAAACTTATTTGTAAATAAAATTGAAATACATTTTTCTGCATTATGTTATAAAATAATTAAAGATTCCTTTCTTTTTCGTTATAAATCATTACTTTCAAACCCTGTAGTTAAAAAAATAATATTAAAATTATTACTAACGCTATGAGTTTATTTACAAAGAAACCCATTGACGTACTCCTTGAAGAAGCCAAAGGAACCGGCGAAAACTCCCTGAAAAGAACGTTAGGCTCCTGGGGACTCGTAGCATTGGGCATAGGGGCTATTATAGGCGCCGGATTATTTGTGAGAACGGCTGCGGCAGCTTCGCAGAATGCCGGACCGTCTGTTACCATCGGATTCCTGATAGCGGCAGTAGGATGTGCATTGGCAGGATTATGTTACGCAGAATTATCTTCTTCCATTCCCATATCCGGTAGCGCATATACTTATACATACGCCACCATGGGCGAATTGCTTGCCTGGATCATCGGGTGGGACCTTGTTCTGGAATACGCTGTTGGTGCTGCCACCGTCGGCATTGCCTGGAGCGAATACCTGAATAACCTGTTAGTTGAAGTATTTAATACATCTCCCATTCCCTATGAATGGTGCCACTCCCCATTCCAGGTTTCAACCGAAGGGGTCAGGGGTATTCTTAATGTTCCGGCATTAGGTATTGTAACCGCTATCAGCCTTCTGCTGATCCGCGGCATTCAGGAATCAGCCTTTGTCAACAACCTGATCGTTATTGTAAAAGTAGCCATCGTTATTCTGGTAATTGCTTTGGGCTGGTCATTTATAAACCCTGCTTACCACGATCCGTATATACCTCCACCCCAAAAATATATTGATCACCAGGGCATCTCTCACAATTTCGGAGGGTTTCTCGGGATTCTCGGGGCGGCCGGTACGGTTTTCTTTGCCTTTATCGGGTTCGATGCTGTCAGCACGGCGGCACAGGAGACCAAAAATCCTAAAAAGGCAATGCCTTTCGGAATACTCGGATCGTTGATCGTTTGCACTGTTCTTTATGTTTTATTCGCGCATGTTTTGACAGGACTGGCGCCGCTGGAATTTTTCAGGGATCCAAACAAAGGCGGGGAAGCTTCTGTAGTGGCGGCAATACAGGAGGCGATGCCTTCGTATGGCTGGCTGAGCAAATCTATCACAGTTGCTATTTTAGCCGGATTCTCTTCCGTTATCCTGGTGATGCTGCTGGGTCAGAGCCGTGTATTTTTCTCCATGAGCAGGGACGGGTTGTTACCCAAAGTCTTCTCCGAAGTACACCCCAAATTCAAAACGCCCTATAAAGGAAACCTGGTGATCCTGATCCTGGTAGCCATTTTTGCCGCTTTTGTTCCGGGAGACGTGGTAGGACACATGACCAGCATTGGTACCTTGTTCGCCTTTATGCTGGTT
>CAKSVK010000181.1 GCA_934502905.1 uncultured Chitinophagaceae bacterium | reverse complement strand
CTGATTGCTATCGGCATAGTCTACCGTGCCAATTACGTCGTCAGCAAAATTCTCAGCCTCTTTGATGATCGCTGCAACAATTTTCACATTCTGTGGCTGTATAAACAGTTTCATGGCAAGCAAATTTTGTTGATGTTTGTCAATTCGTTTACTGAAAAGTAACTGGTTACATACTTTTTACTGTTTTTATTCTTTTTCTTTGGTACAGTAATTTACACTTTTATCCGGTAAAATACCTGTAATTCACATGTATCACACCTTACAATACAAATATACCGCATAGGTTACGGGGTATACGAGAAGGTATTTGCCCTACACAAAAACAAAATCTATGGACTAAGAAAGCTCACCGTATACAACAAGGCATTCCGGCGTTGTTTCAGTTCATGCTACCCATCATCAACCTAACCGGCAAATGGCTGGCGGAAACCGGTTTCCGCGCCGGTCATGTGGTGGATATCACCTGCGAAGACCAGCGACTGACCATTACCCTTGCCCGGGAACAAAGGTTTGAGGGGTACGAATAAAGCGGAAAGCCGGGAGTCGTATTTCCCTTTTCTCCGGCCGGGAAAGATAACTTTTCCTGGTTCCGTTCCTGTATCATACCCGCTTCTTTACGGGTTAAATAATTTATTTTAAAAAGTAAACTTATTAAATTATTTTTAATATATTAATACTGATACCCAGACATAATAAGTACCCCTTCGCATCATCTCTAAACATTATTATATGGATCTGTATCAGGAGTTTGCCAGGTTAATAGAACAGCTGATCATTGAAGGAAGAACGAAAGAGGCTTTGGAATTTTCCAAACAGAAGTTTGGCTCTCTTTCCAATGATATCAATAATACCATTGTGTTAAACCTGGCAAGGATTAACGAGGTGCAGAACAAAACTGCCGCACAGCTTATTTCAGCAGCAGATGCAAATGTACAGACTGCGCAGATCGCCCAAAACGCATTATACCTCGTGCAAAACAGGATACCCCAAACCATCCAGACCAATAAATTATTAGGCAGCCTTGGCAGCACTGCTTTTTACGAGCTCGAAAACAAAGAGGCGCTTGAAAAGATAATAGGATCGAAGAATAATTTGCTTAAAATAAACTGGCTGGAAAAAGGACTGAAAGCTGCCAAAAGCGTGTGCCAGGTAGTGCGCTCCGACGGGGAAAAAGGAACAGGGTTTATGATAAAAGACGGTTATTTGATCACCAACTATCACGTGTTGCCCAACAAAGACAAAGCTGCCGGTACGAAGATCATTTTTGATTACGAAGAAGACATTATGGGGGCAGTTAGAAAAACCACTGAGTTCAGGCTTGAGCCGGATACTTTTATTGGAAGCCCTATTGATAAGCTGGACTACGCCTGCATAAAGGTGGCCGGCGCGGGCGTTACGGAATGGGGCTACGTAGAGCTGGAACGCGCTGAACCCGGGATAGATGATAATGTAGTTATCATACAACATGCCCTCGGCGAAACAAAGCAAATAGCACTTACCGCTAATACCATCATTGGCAAATATAATAACAGGATATACTATACCACCGATACGCAAAAGGGCTCAAGTGGCTCGCCGGTTTTTAATGCAGACTGGAAGGTAGTGGCTTTGCACCATGCAGGAAAGACGCTTGAGGAAGGCGGATATGTTGTGGAGGAAGGCGGAAGCAAGGTAGCAGCCAACGAAGGTATTCCGATAAAAGATGTATTGGACGACATTCAAGAGAGAAGGAATAAATAATTCTAAATCATGAACTATGAATATCAATACATTTTTAGAGACTGCCAGACAACGGATCGCAGAAAAGCCGGCAGACAGGCTCAGTGAAAAGGCCAGGCAGGCGTTGGAACGGGATGATTGCATTATAGACGTGCATACACATGTATTTGACAAGCGGTGTATTACCATTGGTTACCTGTTGCTGAAGATCGGTAAAAGCAAGTTGAGTGATTTTTTTTCCTTTGAATCCCTGGGCGATAAGGATCTTTTGATCAATAAGGAAGAGGAAGAAATTTATGCGATGATGGAATCCGGTGATATTGACCATTCCGTCAATTGGGAAAAGGTGGAGGAAGAGCTTGAATCCGTGGTGGAAGTCACCAGTTCTGTAGAATTTCTCAGCAATAAGATCAGGGACGCTTACAGTATTGTTTTCAGGAAAAAAAACATGCTGGAGATCCTGGATTTTTACAATACAAATTTTTCCGTCAATACCCTGGACGAATACCAAAACAGGCCAATGGTATTAGGCGTATTGATGATGGACCTGGAAACAGGGTGGGGAAAGGCTCCTGCAAAAAGAATACTGGATCAGGTAAACGAAATTAAAGATATTGCCCAAAAACGCCCGGTACTTCCTTTTTTAGCCGTCGACCCCCGGAGAGCTGATCATGCAGATAGAAAAGAGAACTTATACAGCTTGTTCCTGGACGCCTTCACCGATCCTGAGACGCCATTCTTTGGCGTGAAATGTTACCCGTCTTTGGGATACCTGCCGGAGGATGAGCGGTTAGATCCCATTTTTCAGATATGTGAGGAGAAAAATATTCCTGTGCTTACACACTGCGGGGGAGAAAGCGTATCTACTTTCGAGAAAGATATCCGGATCAAAAAGGACGGGGCGTTCCAGGCATTTCGTATTCCGGGCGCTACGCGGATTGCCAGGGCCAGGTATTTGAATGATCCCGTATTGTGGGAACCGGTATTAAAAAAGCACAAAAATCTCAGGCTCAACCTGGCACATTTTAGTGGCAATACCGATTGGGAAGAGTATGAAAAATCAGGAGCGCATCCGAGGATCGATAAGATAAAAGAAATGCTTTTAAATCCTGACTGGAAGGTGTTTGCCGATTTCTCTTATAATGTTGCCGATCGCAAAACATTTAACCAGTTTCAAAAAGAACTGGATGAGAGACCGGACATAAGGGAAAAAGTGATGTTTGGAACAGACTATTGGGTGGTGGTGCCGTCGGCAGATCTATTGGGAATGCAACGGCAGTTTTGCCGGCAAATGGATAAGCATATGGATCACCTGTTATGCAAAGTACCACGGGCTTATCTTTCACTGTAATTCATTTATAATAAAAAACGCTCAAACTATGTGTTCAAATTCAGACTACATTTCCGGATTAGAGCTTGCCCGCGTTACCCATCCCCTGGAAAGCAACGGGCTGGAAAGTCTTGCTTCATCCAATGAAGCAGCAGATGCCGGTTACCTGGTATACAAAGGCCTGCAATCTTTTGCCGCCGGGCTTTCGGTTCAGGGCAGGGAAGACGTGCTCAACTCTCTTTTGTTGGCGCAAAGAGCCGCCACCAAAGCGTTTCCGAATGAAGATAATATTTTTGAATGGTATAAGAAATACTTTGAGGTACTGGAAAATGTGGGATGGGTATGGGAAGGAAATGACTTTAGCATTTTTGAATCCGGCAAGACCAAATTTGAAGTGGATAAAGCCATACTGGAAATTCTGGGGGCGGCAGTAACGGGTACGCAACTTGCTATCCTGATAAAAACGCTGGAGGCAGTTAAAAATATGGCCGACGGCGACAACAGAATAACCTTCTTTGAAAGAAATACACATACTTTACATAAAGGCAGCTTTCAACTGGGCGTTGCGAATGAGGAGAGGGGAGTGGTTTCGTTAACTGCAAATGCTTTCGTATTAACCACCAGGACCACCATTACCAAAATACTCTTTTTTACATCAGTAAAAAAAGATGCAGACCTCAAATACAGCCTTGCGAAAGCAACACTGAATGCAGGTGTCTATGACGGGTACCGGGAGCAGATAAAAGCCAAGCTAAGCGACAAGGCTGATTACATTGCAGATCTTGAGATCTAAAAGCCGGCGATGATGACAATGAGAGAAAAACTGGAGCAAATACGGAAATTGCTCGCGCAAAGTAAGATTGACGATGCTTTCCTGTTTATGGAAAAGCAATTGGCGGAATTTCTTTCCCTTCGCCAGGAAAATATCATTGTGAATAATAAGGCAGCTTTTCACGGACTGAAAGAACGTATAGGAAATGGCATTATTTCCGATACCGACGCACAGGTAGAAAAGGCAAAAATAATAACGAATATTCTGGAGCTGATCGACAAAATACTGCAGGACGAGAACAGTGCACTTGCCATGTCAAAACTTGGATTGGAATGTCTTATCCAGGATGGCAGCTTTTCCTTTTTGCGGAGAGATGATTTCAGGAAAAAAGTAATATCGCATATTAAAAAGATATCGACAAATGCCCTGTTTGTAAAAGGGGAAGAGAAGTCAGGCATGTCGTACTTACAAAATTTTCTTTATCACTTCTCCAGGTTAAACAGCGATAGCAACATCAACATTATTTCCATTAATATGGAAAGGTTGCTCAATAATCCGGCGACCAATAAAAGCTCCAGCATCATTGAAATAATGCTGGAGAAAATAGGGAAGGACTCTACCACGCAGGCGGAAGAACATATCAAATTTATACGATTGGGTACCGCCTTGAAGGATTATGCCCAAAACAGGAGCATGTTTCCTGTTTTTTTCTTTCACGATTTTCACAAGGTGCATGTAATTGCCGATGAGATTTATCAACTGATCTACCAGCTTATTGAACAGTCCTACAATTGTTTATTTATTTTTGCGGGACTGAATTACGATGCCATACCTAATTGGATACAGGTTAGAAACGGCTGCGAATTCTACTCCATAAACAACAGCGAGATTTCCAGGAAAAACGTGGAGGAGTGTTTTCAGCTGATCTTTAAAAAGTACCGGGATAAGATCATCACTTCCCTTAGCGGCCAACAAATTACATTTGAAGATTATTACAGCCAGGTATATCCCAGGCTTTTCGTGACTCCCGATGATGGCGTATCTGTTAACATCAGCCAGGTAGGTACGGTAATAAACAACCATCTTTACCATATCAAACAATTGTGACATGCAAAACAGTTTGAATATTGATCACCTGTTTAGCCCGATGCCTGAAAAACAAGGGTATGACGATGCTTTTAAAAAAGCAGCGCTGCTTTACCGGTTTTCTGACAGTGACTTTGATTCCGCCGACGAAGAAAGCATGTTATCCGTGAAGAGCAGTTCCCGGTTACTTGATTCCTCCGAAAAAGTGTATACGCTTGAGGAAAAAGTGCGCAATGAAATTTTAGCAGCCGAAATAAAGGGTAATACAATAAAAGATACCATACGACGGCTTAATATAAATTCCGACCTTTCAAATGTTATCGAGAAGGTGATAGATAATCCCCGTGTAAGCCTGCAGGAGTTGACAACCGAAGATATTTTTTACCTCATCAGCCTTGGCAATATCCATCCCGGCGGTTTAGATGCAGAACAATTAAAAACCGAGCTGAACAGGCGTTATTTCTTTCGGATATTTGAAAAAAACACAACCGGCTTTGCGGGAAGACGTTCTGAATTAGCCCTTCTTAACGACTATGTAAACTGGTTGCCGTCAAGAACATTAAAAGGAATGGCTGCCAATTT
The DNA here is from genome assembly GCA_934502905.1 of uncultured Chitinophagaceae bacterium. Taxonomy (GTDB): domain Bacteria; phylum Bacteroidota; class Bacteroidia; order Chitinophagales; family Chitinophagaceae; genus Agriterribacter. The sequence continues at coordinate 1,435 of CAKSVK010000181.1, read as the reverse complement.
TATAAGAAATGTTATAAAGTGGCATGATAAAAAGCCCTTATTCATTCAGGGGGTAGGAGGGGTGGGCAAGTCTGCTCTTATTTCAAAGTTTCTATTAGAGCAAAACATACAGAAGGGTAGTCAGAGAATGCCATTTGTTTATATTGATTTCGACCTTCCGGGTTTCAATATCAAAGAGCCGCTTACCCTGTTGGTTGAGTGTTTACGACAACTGGGTATTCAATACAACTCGTACAGGGAAATATTCGACAATATCTCCTCGATGGTATATGATACTATTCTTAAAAATAACAAGCAAAGAAAAAATAGCCCGAAAACAGCGTACATATCTTCGGGTTCCAATACACGGGATTCCGTATTCAACGCAATCAATAAAATCATTTCCCAATACGGCAATAAACTTGCTGATATTAACGTGCCGGTATTATTGGTGCTGGATTCTTTTGAAGAAATGCAGTTCCGGTCCTCCAGGGAAGAGCTAAATAATTTCATGTCTTTTATTCGCCAGCTTACCGAAAACTTACCGCGTATCCGGCTTGTACTTTCGGGCCGGGCAGAGTTGAATACCCGTATGGACGATTATGATTTCCAGGTATATAATTTAACCTCCTTTGACAGGGAAGCTGCAATTGCCCTGATTCGGAATACAGGGATTTCATCAGATGAAATTGCAAACAAAATTTACGATCAATTCGGAGGAACGCCTTTGATGTTGCATCTGGCCGCCAATATGGTAAAAGCCAACCCGGAAAGCCTGAATGATTTTGCTGAAGTAAAAAAGCAAAAGAATGAATATCTTGTTAAGCGCATATTGGAGCATATTCATTCTGAAGAAGTAAGAAAGCTGGCGGTACCCGGAATGTTGGTCAGGCGTATTAATGCAGACATCATAAAAAATGTGCTGGCAAAGCCATGTGGATTGGGCGAGATAACAGACAGCCATGCACAACAGCTTTTTATGGAGCTCAAAAAAGAAACCATGCTTGTTTCCGTGGCTTCCGAAAACGATGAAATTGTTTTCAGGCAGGATTTAAGGCAGGCGTGCGAAGCCCTGATCAGGGAATATTACGTACCGCAATCGAGGCAAATAAGCTTCCTGGTCCTGAACTACTATAAAGAAAGAATGGACGAAAATGCAGTGGCAGAAGCCGAATACTACTACCATCTGTTAAAGCGCGGCAGCATCCCGTCCGAGCTGAACCAGCGTTTGTTTTATAAAATAAGGGAATACCTGGGATACGGCATGCAGGAGTTTCCTGTTAACGTGCAGGCCTATTTAAGCACTCTGGAAAGAAGTAAAGCTTCCGATATCGTGGTGCAGTCAATGAGCGATGCGGAATGGGAAAACTATTATCTTACCTTACTTAAGAGTGCATTGAATGGTGATCTGAGTTACTTAAAAGTGCTAAATGATGAAATAGAAGCAGGCAGCAAC